>JBKOZX010000310.1:0-6065 GCA_046726115.1 Actinomycetota bacterium
CTCCTCGAGCACGACGTCCATCACGTGTTCGACGAGCTCGTGATCGCCCTCGTCGAGGACGAGCAACACGTGGCGGCCGCCGGTCTGGAAGCTGCGGTCGGCCTCGATCGCATCGTAGAGCCGCAGGACGGCCGGAGTGGCTCCCCGATGCAGGGAACTGCGGCACGCCTCGATCCCGTCCGCGAACGACGTGAACCCGAATGCGGCCCGCTGCTCGACGCGCGGCACCGGGTGGACCCGCAGGCGCGCGCCCGTGATCACACCGAGCGTCCCCTCGCTGCCGACGAACAGCTGCGTCAGGTCGGGCCCGACCGCCGCCCGCGGCGCGCCGCCGGTGTGGACGACGCGCCCGTCGGCGAGCGCGACGTCGAGGCCGACGACCATGTCCTCGATCTTTCCGTACCGGGTCGAGTACTGGCCCGCGCCTCGGCACGCGAGCCAACCGCCCACCGTCGACAGGTCGATGGACTGCGGCCAGTGCCCGAGCGTCACGCCGTGCTCGGCGCGCAGCCTGTTCTCGAGCCAGGTGCCGAACGTGCCCGGGAGCACGTCGAGCATGAGGGACTCGTCGTCGACGTCGACGATGCCCGAGAGTCCGCACAGGTCGAGTGCCACGCCGCCGTGGAGCGGGACGCTGGCGCCGCAGACGCCGCTGCGTCCGGCCGCCGCCGTCACCGGGACGCGCGCGTCGTTGCAGACGCGCAGCACGTCCGCCACTTCGCTCGGCGATACGGGTCGCGCCACCGCGCTCGCCCTCGCGGCGACGTGCCCGTCGAGCGCCCAGATCATCGCCAGCGGCCACCAGTCGCGGCTCGCCTCGGCCACCGTGCCGGGGTCGACGGTCACCTCGGCACACGCCGAGCGCAGCCGCGCGAGCAGCGCGTCGTCGACAGGCACCGTCGCCGTGTCGAGGCGGGCGCGCACCTCCCCGGCCTCGCCGCCGAACGCGATCGGCGGCGTCGGCTGCCCGGTCACGCCACTCATCGCGCTGGCGCTAGATCCCGAGCGCCGTTTCGGGCAGATCGGCGGCGTCGCGCTCGGTGGCGACGGCGGCCCGGTACTCCTTGACCTGCCGCGCCTGTTCGGCGTCGTCCCAGCCCAGCTCGCGCCCGACGAGGCGGGCGACGTCCTCGGCGGCGGCGGCGGAGTCGTCCCGGGCGAGGAGGCGGGCCCGCGTGCGGCGGCTGAGCACGTCGTCGAGCGTGCGCGCCATCTCGTGGCGCACCGCGTGCACGGCCTCGGCCTTGATGTACGGGAGCCCGGGCACGAGCGCTTCGCCGAGGTGCGGTTCGTCGTCGACGAGCGCGTCGACGAGCGCGGCCTCGGTGCCGTACCGTCCCGCGAGGTGCTCGTGCCGACTCGGCTCGTTGGTGTCGGGCGGCGCTTCGAAGCCTTCGGCGCCCAGCAGCTCGAGGCGCTTGGTGCGGCATCGGCGTCGCTTCCCGAGCAGCGCGTTGACGGCGTCGACGGTGTCGTCGGCCATGCGCCGGTACGTCGTGAGCTTGCCGCCCGTGACGGTCACCAGCCCGCTCTCGGACCGCCGCACCGCGTGCTTGCGAGAGAGGTCGGCCGTCCGGTCGTCGGCGGCCGTGCGGAGCAGCGGCCGCAGCCCCGCCCACGTCCCGAGCACGTCGGACTCGTGGACCGGCTCGGTGATCGCGGCGTTCAACGCGCTCAAGAGATAGGAGACGTCGTCGGGCGTGCACTGGGGGTCGTCGAGGGTCCCGTCGTAATCGGTGTCGGTGGTGCCGACGTACGTGAGGTCGCCCCACGGCACGACGAACACCGACCGCCGGTCCTTGGGCACCGGTACAACGGCCGCGATGTCGTTGCGAACCTTGCTCCACGGGACGGTGATGTGGATGCCCTTGGCGGGACGGATCGAGTTCGGGTGTGTCTCCTCGTCGAGGGCGCGCACATTGTCGGACCACACCCCGGCCGCGTTCACGATGACCCGTGCCCGGACCTCGATCTCGTCGCCGTCTGCCTGCAGGCGCGCTCCGTGCACCCGCCCGTCTGCGTCCTTGCGCAGAGACGTCACCCCGGCGTAGTTCGCCACGACTGCGCCGTGCGCGGCCGCGGTGCGGCACAGCGTGAGCGTCAGTCGGGCGTCGTCGGTGTGGGCGTCGTAGTAGAGGTAGCCGCCGGCGACGCGGTCAGCCTGCAGCGTCGGCATGTGCGCGAGCGCCTGGTCGGCCGAGATCCGCTTGTGCCGCTTGCCGATGCGCAAGCCGCCGGTGAGGTCGTACATCCAGAGCGCACCACCGAGGGCGCGGGCGAGGCGCCGGCTGATCATGCCGTCCCTGGTGAAGAGCGGGATCAGGAAGGGCAGGATCCGGACCAGGTGCGGCGCGTTGCGCAGGGCGATCTGGCGCTCGGCCAGGTTCTCGTACACGAGCGCGATCTCACGCTGCTGGAGGTAGCGCAGGCCGCCGTGCACGAGCTTCGAGCTCTTCGACGAGGTACCCGACGCGTAGTCGTCTCGCTCGACGAGCGCAGTGCGCAGGCCGCGTGTCGCGGCGTCGAGCGCCACGCCGGCACCGGTGATGCCGCCCCCGATGACGAGCACGTCGAACTCCTCGTCGGCCAGGCGTTCGAGCGCCGTGGCTCGGTCGAAGGCGGGCGAGTCCATTGCACCGAGGCTACCGCCGGCCTCGTCGCGGCGGTCCGAGGGCCGTTCCCCGCCCGCGCCGAACATATGGCACTGTGAGTGCAGCAATTCCCCCCCGAGTCGGAGTCGCTCGTGCCGAGACCGCTGTTCACCACGACCGACGACGTCGTCCTCACGGGTCGCCGGTGGCTTCGTGTCGAGGAGCCGCGCGCGGCGGTCGTGCTCGTGCACGGGTTCTCCGCTTCTGCCGACGATCCCAATGTGTGCAATCTGGCGGAAGTGCTTCACGACGACGGCGTCGATGTCGTGTGTTACGACGCGCGCGGCCATGGCGCATCAGAGGGGCACTCCACCCTCGGCGATCTCGAGCGTCACGACGTCGCGGCGGCCGTCGACGCGGCGCGCGAGCGTTGCGACCAGGTCGTGCTCGTCGGTGCGTCCATGGGTGCAATCGCCGCGCTCCGCTACGCCGCTGCAGCTGACGATCTCGACGGCGTCGTGTCGGTGAGCTGTCCGTCCCGGTGGCGGCTGCCCCGCAACGTGCAGGGCGTGCTCGCCGCCGGTCTCACCCGTACTCGACTCGGACGGGCGATGGCGGCCCGCTGGATGGGTGTCCAGGTCGCGCCGCGCTGGACGAACCCGGAGCCCCCGATCGGGCTGGTGACGAAGGTGCGGGTGCCGGTCGCGTTCGTGCACGGAGCCGCCGACCGGTTCGTGCCCGCGTCCGACGCCGACGAGCTCTACGAGCTGGCCGGCGACCCCCGCCAGCTGCAGATCGTGCCCGCCATGGGCCACGCGTTCGGACCGGAGTCGGTGCCGGCGATCCGGCGCGCGGTGCAGTGGGCGCTCGCCCAGCCGGTGCGTACCTGACCCGGAACCCTCCCGGGCGAGGTACGCATCGGTCGGAGGTCAGTCGTCCCCGCCATCGGGCTCCCACCACCACGCCAGCCCGTGCAGGCCGGGGCCGGTGTGCACGACCATCACCGATCCGAACTCGCCCACGAACTTCGTGGCCGGCGTGGCCTCGGCCTCGACCCGGTCGAGGAGCGCGTCGGCCGAGTCGGGTGCGAGCGCGTGCAGGGCGGCGACGTGCAGTCGTGTGTTCGGCTCGCGCGAGCGGAAGAGCCGGCCGACCATCCGGTCGAGGGCGGCGTCGCCGCTGAGCGCGGGTCGCAGCCGGTGCACCTTGCCGCCCCGGAACTCGAACAGCGGGCGGATGCGGAGCCGGCGACCGGCCCAGCCGGCGATCCCGGGCACGCGCCCGCTGCGGACGAGGTGGTCGAGGTTGGGCACCGCGGCCACGAGCTGCACCCGCTCGACGACGTCCTTGGCGATCGCCTCGACCTCCTCGAGCGACGCGCCGCGCTCCGCGGCCTCCGCCGCCGCCAGCACCACGAGTGCCTCGGCGCCGGCTGCGGTGGCGGTGTCCACCACGCGGATGTTGTCGCCCAGCTGGCTCGCGGCCACCGTGGCCGCTTCGTGGGTCCCGCTCATGCTGGCGGCGATCGTGAGGACGAGGACGCCGTCGTCGGTGAGGCGCGAGTCGATGGCCGCGGCGAACTCGCCGGGGGCGGGGCCCGACGTCGAGACGCGCTCGTCGCCGAGCAGCTCGCTCAGAGGGCGCTCACCCTCCCGCACTGACGCACCGCCGATCGTCAGCCACATCGGCACGACCGTGATGCGATGGCGGGCCACGAGATCGGGGGGCAGAGCAGCGGCGCTGTCGGTGACGATCGCGACGCTCATGCGGTCTTCCGTCGTTCGCGTACCGCAGCGGCGCTGGCGACGACGAGCATGCCCGAGAACAGTAGAACGACGCGCGACGGCTCGAGCAGACCGATGACGGGCCAATTCACGGAGTCGATGAGGGCGGCGGCGAGACCGGCGCCCACGGCGGCGAGGCTGAGCGCGACGCGTATGACCACGTGGAAGGCGGCGAACGCAAGGACGCGGTCGTGGCCGTCGAGCTGCGACTGGAGCGCACCCATCCCCGCGGCGAGCGTGTACGCGGCTGCGGCTCCGAAGCCGACCGCGCCGAGATAGGCCGCCCACAAGCCGGGCGAGAGGCTGAACACCGCGACGATGACCCCGATGACGAGCGTTCCGAGCGCGGTGCGCTGGATCGCGTCACCGCCCGACGCGCGCTGGAGCACGGCGATGCCGAGCACCGCGCCCGCGCCGAACAGGGCGATGAGCCAGCCGAACTCGGCGTCGCTCGCCCCGAGTACTTCGCGCACGAAGACGATGCCGAGCGAGAACAGAGCCCCTAGGCCCAGCGCAACCGCCGCCGCCGCCGGCATCACCGCCCGCACGAGCGGGATCTTGAACGCCTGCCGGAAGCCGGCCTCCTCGGAGGGGCCGTCGGCGGCCGCGGCGCCCGCGAGGTCGGTGGCCTTGGCGATGCACGCGAACGACACGAGGAACGTCAGCGCGTCGATCCAGAACACGAGCGCGTGCGGACGGCCGAACAGATCGCTGCCGGGGAGCGCAGCGACGGCGGCGAAGGCGGCCGCGCCGAGCGGGATGCTTCCGTACGACGAGCCGAGGATGAGGCCGTTGGCGAGCGGCAGCTCATCGCGGTCCACGACGTCGGGGATCGACGCGTCGCGGGCGGGAAGGAACACGATGCTGGCGACCTCGACCAGGAACGCCCACAGGTAGATCCACCACAGACCGCGCACGAACGGCACCAGCGCGATCATCCCCGCGCGTGCCGCGTCCATCGCCAGCATCGTGCGGCGGCGGTCCCACCGGCGTGCGGCGCGGGTGGCGAGCGGCCCGCCGATCGCGGCAGGGATCAGCCGGAGCGCCAGGATCCCGCCGACCGCTGCGGGCGAGCCGGTGATTGCAAGCACGAGCGCCATGAACGCGACGGTGCCCATCCAGTCGCCGAGCGCGGAGACGCCCTGCCCGACCAGCAGGTCGCGATAGCTGGGGCGTCGGACGAGTGTGGCGACGCTCATGAAGCTTCGGTCGCCACGCGCTCGTCGCGGTCGTAGAGGAGCCGGGTGAGGTACGTCTGACCGCGCGGCGGCGCCGGTAGCGCGTTGCCGACCACGCGCTTCACGAGCATCGGGATGGCGATCGAAAGACCGGCGACCGCGCCGACCGCGCCGTACGTCACCGCGAGGACCGGCGTCAGCGCGATCTCGGCGACCAACGCGCCCAGCGCCGTTTCGCCGAACAGCTTGCCCAGGATCATGCCGGCGAGCAGGAGCACGGTGCCCGGCCACGCGACGACGAGCAGCGCGCCGAGCGCGGGCGAGATGCCGCGCCCGCCGGCGCCTCGGAGGAACGGCGACCAGTTGTGCCCGACGACCGCGGCGCCGCCGGCGACGGCGGCGAGGGTCGGGTGTCCGGCGGCGGTGGCGAGCGCGGGGCCGGCCGCGCCCTTGGCGACGTCGAGGATGCCCGCCGCGGCCAGCGGCCCGAACCCGGCGACGCGGTACAGGGA
>JBKOZX010000311.1:0-2634 GCA_046726115.1 Actinomycetota bacterium
GGACCAGGGACACGACACGGTCGACGCCAACCTGCAACTCGGTTTGCCCGCGGACAGCCGGGAGTACGGCATCGGCGCGCAGATCCTCGTCGACCTCGGCATCACCACGATGCGGGTCATGACGAACAACCCGGCGAAGTACGGGGGGCTCGAGGGGTACGGCCTCGAGATCGTCGAGCGCGTCCCGCTGCGCGCGCACCCCACGGACGAGAACATCGCCTACTTGCGAGCCAAGCAGGAGAAGATGGGCCATCTGCTCGAAATCGAGGACGAGGGACTCGGCACTAGTTAGCCTCGTACGAGCAGGCGCATCTGAATCGGGCGAACGCCGAGCACACGCATGGGTGAATACACCGAGTATCAAGACACGCTCGATGCGTCGAGCATGCGCCTGGCAATCGTCGCCGGGCGATTCAACGGCGAGATCACGAAACTGTTGCTCGACGGCGCGCTCCACGAGCTCAGTGAGCACGGGCTCGAGCCCCACTCCGTTCGACTGGTCTGGGTGCCGGGTGCGTTCGAGATCCCGCTGGTCGCGAAGCGTCTCGCCGAATCGGGTGAGGTCGACGCCGTGATCTGTCTCGGCGCGGTGATCCGCGGTGACACGCCGCACTTCGAGTTCGTCGCCGGCCAGTGCGCCGCCGGTCTCCGCCAGGCCGCGCTCGAGACCGGCGTGCCGCTGGCGTTCGGCGTGCTCACCACCGACGATCTCGATCAGGCGCTGGCGCGAGCCCCGGCGGGAGTCCGCGAGGGCAACAAGGGGGCGGAGGCGGCGGCGACCGCGGTGGAGATGGCCGACCTTCTGCGGCGGCTCGGGAAGGAGGGCTGACCGTGCTGCGCCTCGTTGTCCCCAAGGGATCGCTCGAGCAGGCGACCTTCGAGCTGTTCGAGGACGCCGACCTCGCCCTGAGCCGCAGCTCGGACGTCGACTATCGGGCGTCGATCGATGACCCGCGCGTCGACGACGTCCGCATCCTGCGGCCCCAGGAGATCCCGCGTTACGTCGCCTCCGGGCTGTTCGACGTAGGCGTCACGGGACGCGACTGGGTCGAGGAGACCGGCGCCGACGTCGTGACGCTCACGGAGCTGCAGTACTCGAAAGCGAGCGCGCGGCCGATCCGGATCGTTCTCGCGGTGGCGGCGGACTCGCCGTGGAGCGCGGTCACCGAGCTCCCGGCGGGCGTCCGGATCCACACCGAGTACACGGAGCTGACGCGCCGTTACTTCGAGAAGCACGGCGTCGACGCCGAGATCACGCTGTCCTACGGCGCCACCGAGGCCAAGGTGCCCGAGATCGCCGACGCCGTGGTGGAGCTGACCGAGACCGGTCGCGCGCTGCGGGCGGCGGGGCTCAAGGTGATCGACACGATCCTGGTCAGCTCAACCGAGCTGATCGCCAACCCCGAGGCGTACGCCGACCCGAAACGTCGCAGGGCAATGGAGCAGCTGCAGACGCTCCTCAGCGGCGCGCTCGAGGCACGTGGCCGGGTGCTCGTCAAGCTCAACGTCGACGACGCCCGCCTCGAAGATGTCATCTCGCTGCTCCCGTCGCTGCGGTCTCCGACGGTCTCCAAGCTCGCGGGGACCGACGGCTACGCGCTCGAGGCCGTCGTCGCCAAGTCCGAGATCAACACGCTCATCCCCGCGCTCAAGGAGCACGGCGCCACCGGCATCATCGAGCTGCCGATCGCCAAGATCGTCCATTGACTCAGATGCGCGGCCACGTGCGCACGTTCGACGAGCGCCGCGGCCTGGGTGAGATCGAAGCCGACGACGGCACCACGCTTACGTTCCACTGCACGGCCATCGCCGACGGGAGCCGGCGCATCGCACCGGGAACGCCTGTCGAGTTCGAGGTGGTCGCCGGCCTCCTCGGCCGCTGGGAGGCCGCCGCGATCGAGCGGCGGGCGGGCTAGAGCTCGCCCCGGTGGCGCTTCGGTCCACCGATGCCCAAGCAACGCGAGAGGTTGCAGGCGCTGTTGACCAGCGAGACGTGCGTGAACGCCTGCGGGAAGTTGCCGAGCTGGCGCTTCGCCACGGGGTCGTACTCCTCGGCGAGGAGCCCGACGTCGTTGGCCAGGCCGATCAGCCGCTCGAACAGGGCGCGGGCTTCGTCGACCCGTCCCATGAGCGCCAGGTTGTCCGCCAGCCAGAACGTGCACGGGAGGAACACCCCCTCGCCGGGCGGGAGCCCGTCGACGCTGCCGTCGGTTGTGTACCGGGCGACGAAGCCATCCGTGGTCAGCTCACGTTGGATGGCCGCGACCGTCCCCTGCATCCGCTCGTCGGTGGCGGGAAGGAACCCGACGAGTGGCATCATCAGGAGCGCGGCGTCGAGGTTGGCGGAGCCGTACGCCTGGACGAACGTCTTACGGTCTTCGTCGTAGGCCTTGGCGCACACCTCGGCGTGGATCTCGTCACGGAGCGCTCTCCAGTGCGCAGCGTTGGGCGCGTCGCCGTCGTCGCCGTACTCCTCGAGCATCCGCGTGGCGCGGTCGAACGCCACCCACGCCATGACCTTCGAGTGCGTGAAGTGCTGGCGGGGACCGCGGACCTCCCAGATCCCGTCGTCCGGTAGCTTCCAGGCCTGTCTCTTATACACATCTCCGAGCCCACGAGACTGGATCTGGCATC
>JBKOZX010000312.1:0-2703 GCA_046726115.1 Actinomycetota bacterium
CTCAGACGTCGACGTCGACGTCGACGAACAGCGGGGCGTGGTCGGACGGCAGCTTCCCCTTGCGGGCGAACCGATCGACCAGGCCCCACGTGAGCCTCTCGGCCAGCGGCTTCGTCACGAGCACCAGGTCGATGCGCATCCCGCGGTGCTCGTGGAAGTCGCCCCGCCGGTAATCCCAGTACGTGAACAGCTGGTCCTGGTCGTACAGGGCGCGAAAGCCGTCGACGAAGCCCCAGTCGCGCAGTCGGGCGACGGCGGCCCGCTCGGGCTCGGTGACGTGGGTGTCGCCTTCGAACGCCTTCGGCGACCACAGGTCACGATCCTCGGGCGCGACGTTGAAGTCGCCGAGCATCACGATCGGGTCGCTCGGCTTGTACGTGGCGGCGATCCAGTCGTGCAGGTACTCGAGCCACGTCAGCTTGCGCTCGTAGAACTCGGTGCCGACCGCCCGCCCGTTCGGGACGTACACGCAGATCACGCGCACGCCGCCGCACATCGCCGAGAGCAAGCGTGCGTCGCCCTCGTAGGGGTCGACGAGCTCCGTGCCCTCGAAGCCCGAGGTGACGTCTCCCACGCCGACGCGCGACAGGATCGCAACACCATTCCACTGGCCGGGGCCGTGGTGTACTGAGTCGTAGCCGAGGGCGGAGAAGGTCAGCTGCGGGAACGTGTCGTCGGAGAGCTTGGTCTCCTGCAGGCACAGCACGTCGGGGTGGGCGTACTGGAGCCACTCCTCGACGCGCGGGAGCCGGGCCTTCAGCGAGTTGACGTTCCAGGTCGCGATGCGCACGGTGATCGGAACCTACCCGACGTAGTCGGGGTTCGAGACCAGGAGCTTGTCCCGCACGGATGCTCGCACCGCCGCGATCACCTCGGAGGGGCGGTCGTCGAGCGACCCGTCGCGAATGCGGCGTGCCAGCTCGGCGGTCAGGGTGGGGATGTCGTCGTCGTGCCCGAGCAGCTCGGCGAGCCGCGCCCGCTCGGCGACGTCGAGCCCGGGACCGAGGCGCAGCTCGCGCTCGAGCATCCCGAGCGCGTTGACCGCGACGCGGCTGTGGAACCGCACCCTGCCTTCGACCGCCGGCATCACGTCGTGCTCGACGAACTCGCGGATCGCCTCGAGAAGCTCGACCGCGGTCGGCCGGTCCTGCATGTCGGACATCACGCCGCCCCTTCGATCAGCTCGAGCAGATCCCACTCCATCTCGGCGACGCGGCGCCCGAGCGTCGCCAGCTCGACCGACCGCACCGCGCCGTGCAAGTGCGTGAACGCCTGGATCTCACAGATCACGCCCCACTTCAGCGTGCCCATCGCCTCCCAGAAGCGAAGCTCGGCCGGGTCGACGTCCCGGCCTCCCGCGGCTCGATACCCCGCGAGCAGGTCCTCGACACTCCCGAAGCCCCCGACGATTTGGTCGGTCACGCCGAAGCGCCACGACTTGACGCACAGCCAACCGAGGTCCTCGATGGGGTCGCCGAGGTGGGCGAGCTCCCAGTCGAGCACGGCGCGGAGACCGTCGGGGCCGACGATGAAGTTGCCGTTGCGGAAGTCGCCGTGCACGAGGACAGGGCGCGGCGGATCGGGGGGCGCGTGCTCGGCGAGCCAGCGGAACCCGAGCTCGAACGCGGGATGTGGCTCACCGAAGCCGTCCATGTACTCGCGATACAGCTCGATCAGCTCGCGCGCGCCCTGCACCGGAAGCTTCGGAAGCGACGACGGTGCGAGCGCGTGGATGCGCGCCGCTTGCTCGCCACACTGGCGCGCGAGCTGGAGTCGTGCGGCGGCGTACTCGTCGTCCCGCAGGATGCGGCGGGGGATCGTCTCACCCTCGACGCGCTCCATCGCGAATCCCGACCCGAGGTTGTCGGCCGGCTCGTAGAGGAACCACACACGGGGGACCGCGACGCCGCCGCCGGCGGCGGCAGCCAAGAGCGAGAACTCGACGCTGCGATCCGATTGACCCGCGAACTCGCCCGGATCGCGCCGCAGCACGAGCGGGCGGCGCTCGCCGCCGCGGGTGACGGCGTCGAACGACCACGTCTCGCGGGACGCACCGCCGGAGAGGCGGCGGAGACCCTCGATCGTCACCGGCTGCCCGAGATGGCGGCCGACCGTGGCCGCGAGTACCTGGTCGTCGACGCGGGCGGGCACGGCGCGGAACGGTACCCCGGCCCCCACGGCCCGTTAGATTCCCAGCCGTGCGTACGGGCCGGAATGCATTCCTCGCGGGACTCGCCGGGGCGATCCTCGTGCTCGTGTTCTCCGGTCCGGCCGCGGCGGGGACCACGAAAAAGCGCGGGCCCGAGCAGATCCGCACCTACGACGGCGACGGCCGCATCGAGCCCATCGGTGGCGTCCGGGTGCACGTGGTGATCAATTACGACTTCGGCGTCATCCCGAAGCACGGGATCTTTCGGGACATCCCCGTCCGGTTCGATTATCCGCAAAAGTCCGATCACGATCGCGTGTACCCGCTCACAGTCGAGTCCGTCCGGGCATCGGAAGGGACGGCGGCGCAGTACACGATCGAGAGCAGCGACAGCGACGGCATCGGCTTGAAGCGCCTCAAGATCGGAGATCCCGACCGCACGATCGCCGGGCCCCACACCTACGACATCACGTACACGCTCCGCGGCGTGCTCAACGGATTCGAGGATCACGACGAGCTGAACCTCAACGCGATCGGACCTGGTTGGACGGTTC
>JBKOZX010000313.1:0-3344 GCA_046726115.1 Actinomycetota bacterium
GCCGGGCTCGAATGGCCCTGCCAGGTTGGCGGCCGTGATGTCCTTCTGCCACGCGGGCCAGTCGTTGACGTCGGAGTGCAGCTGCCAGATGGCGTCGAGGGGTGCCTGGACGAGGATCTCGTGGCGGGCGATCACCGGAGCGTCGCCATCGATTCCGGCTGGAGTGGTCATGTCCGCCCTTCCCGCCGCAGAAGGTCAAGGTAACGCGCGCGAGTGCCCGTCCGTAAGCTCGTTGCCATGAGCGACCCGCTGCCGCGTTGGATGCGGCGCATCCCGACCACGAGCGGGGACACGCCCGAGGCGGTCCCGGCGGCGACGGTCGTCCTCCTGCGCGACACACCCGGCGCCGGCCTCGAGACGCTCATGGTCCGGCGCAACTCGAAGCTCGAGTTCGCGGGCGGGATGTGGGTGTTCCCGGGCGGGCGCGTCGATCCCGACGACGTCCCGCCCGACGGCGACGTGATCGAGGCGGCCCGTCACGCCGCCGTGCGCGAGGCGCGTGAGGAGGCCGATCTCGTCGTCGACGCCGACGTGCTGGTGCCGTTCGCGCACTGGGTGCCGCCGCCCGTCACGGCGAAGCGGTTCGCGACGTGGTTCTTCATGGGCCCCGCGCCCGAGGGCGCGGTGACCGTCGACATGGGCGAGATCCACGACCACCGTTGGATCCCACCCGCCGACGCCATCGCCCGGCGTGACGCCGAGGAGATCGAGCTCGCCCCGCCCACATGGGTGACGCTGCACCGGCTCGCCCGCTACCCGGACGTGGCGGCGGCGGTCGCCGACGCCGGCGCGCGAGAGCCAGAGTTCTTCGAGACGCACATCGCGCGCGTCGAGGGCGGAGCCGCCGCGCTCTGGGAGGGCGACGCCGGCTACGACTCGGGTGACGGCGACGCGCCCGGTCCCCGACACCGGCTCTTGATGCTGCCGACCGGCTGGCGCTACGAGCGCACCTAGGGGGCGAAGCGATGCGGGCCGTGCGCCACACCGAGAACGGGATCGAGGTCGTCGACGTCCCGAGGCCCGACGCCGACGACGGACGCGTCCGGGTGAAGGTGCGCGCGGCGGGTATCTGCGGTTCCGACCTGCACATGCTCACGTGGGGGCCGATGCCGGTCACCCTCGGGCACGAGATGGCGGGCCACCTCGACGACGGCACGTCGGTCGCCGTCTGGCCGCTGACGGCGTGCGGCCAGTGCGACCGCTGCGCGGCGGGCGAGGTGAGCCAGTGCCGCAATGCGATGTCGACGCTGTACGGCCTCGGGCGCGACGGTGGGATGGCCGACGAGCTCGTCGTCGAGGAGAGCTGCCTGGTGGCGTTGCCCGCCGGCCTCGACGTGGGCGACGCGTCACTCGTCGAACCGGTCGCGTGTTCCCTGCACGCACTTCGACGGGCCGGGGTGCACGGCGACGAGCGCGTCGTGGTGGTCGGCGCCGGAGCGATCGGTCTGGCGGCCGCGGCCGTCGCCAGCGCGACGGGTTGCACGGTCGACGTGCTTGCCCGGCACGACGCCCAGCGCGACGCGGCCGCGCGGATCGGCGCCGGCACGGAACCCGATGGGGAGTACGACGTCGTGGTCGACGCCGCCGGCACCGACTCCGCCCTCGTCACGTGCTTCGACCTCCTACGCCCGGGCGGCACGGTCGCCCTGGTCGCGAGCTACTGGGAGCCGGTCCGGTTCCCGCAGTTCTTCACGGTGAAGGAGCCGGTCGTCGTCGGGTCGAACATGCACGGCCACGACGAGAGCGGCCGCGACATGGACGCCGCCGCTCGCGTCCTCGCCGACTTCCCCGAGATCGCGCCCGCGCTCGTCACCCACCGGTTCCCGCTCGACCGCGCCGCCGAGGCCTTCGCGGCGGCCGCCGACCGCGCCGCGGGTTCGATCAAGGTGCTGCTCGAGCCCTAGGAGCACTGAGGAACCATGATCACCGTCGACGAAGTAGCTCGGATGGCGTTGGAGTTGCCCGACGCCGCCGAGGGTCGCCGTCACGGCAATCGGACGTGGTCCGTCGCCGGGAAGGCCTTCGCGTGGGAGCGACCGTTCAGTAAGGCGGACATCAAGCGGTTTGGGGACGCGGTCCCTCCCGCCGGGCCGATCGTCGCCGTCCGTGTCGATGACCTCGGCGAGAAGGAGGCCGTTCTGGCCGCTCACCCCAAGGCGTTCTTCACGATTCCGCACTTCGATGGATACGCGGCCGTTCTCGTCCAGCTGAAGAAGGTCACGAAGCGAGCTCTGCGGGAAGCGCTCGTCGACGGTTGGCTGGCCTGCGCGCCGCCACGCCTCGTGGAGCAGTTCCTCGAGACGTAAGTCGTCGCCGTCAGCCGTGTGCTGCGGGAGCCGTCGCCGCCGTGTCGGGGTCGATGTAGGGGAGCAGTCGCCGGGCCGCGAAACCCGCGAGCACGAGCGCGACCAGCGCGCCGGCGGCGACGAGCACCGCGCGCACGCCGACGACATCGGCGATCAGGCCCATGAGGATCGTCCCGAGCGGGAACCCGGTCCCGAACGTCATCAGCCAGAGACTCGTGATGCGGCCGCGGATGTGGTCGTCGGACAGCGCCTGGATCGTGCTGTGGTCGATGGCCACGACCGTGACGTACGACGCGCCGAACGCCAGCATGAACAGCACGCCGACGGCCAGGCCCGGCGCGAGCCCGAGGCCGAGCACCGAGACGGCGGTGAGTGCCAGACCGCCGGCCAGGAGGCGGCTCGGGAGGACGCGCTCGTCGAGCGAGCCGATCACGAACGCGATCGCGACCGCGCCAACGCCGAACGATCCGAGCAGGAGGCCGTACGCCTCCGAGCCCACGTCGAGCACCTCGACCGACAGCACCGGGATGAGCTGGACGACGGGCGCGGCGAGGAGCGCGAACGCGGCGTGCGTGCCGATCGCCACTTGCAGCCCGGGCTCGTTCCGCAGATACCGGACGCTCTCCTTGAACCCGGCGTACACGCTGGGCCGGTCCTCGCCCTCGGGGAGCGCAGGTGCGGTATCGGCCGAGGTGATCAGCAGCAGCGCGATGAGCACGAGCACGAAGCTCAGCGCGTTGATGAGGAAGCAGATGCCGGCGCCGACCCACGCGATCAACAGCCCCGCGATCATAGGGCCGGCCGCGCGCGCCACGTTGAACTGCACGGAGTTGAGCGTCACCGCGTTCTGCAGGAACGAGCGCGGCACGAGCTCGGGGACGATCGACTGCCACGCCGGCACGTTCAGGGCGATGATGACCCCGCCGATCAGCGACAGCGTGAACAACACCCAGTACGAGCCATAGCCCGCCTCCCACGCGCCCCACAGCGCGAACGCCTGGATCATGGCCAGCCTCTGCGTGACGAGCAGCAGACGCC
>JBKOZX010000314.1:0-2396 GCA_046726115.1 Actinomycetota bacterium
CCGAGGCGCGACGCGTGTACACGGATGGTGCGCATTGGGAGCGTGTGCCAACGACGATCCCGCGGCTGTACGTCAAGCTCACCGATGATCATGCGCTCAAGCCCAGGACCCAGGACGCGATGGCGGCGAACGCGAACGCCGAGATTGTGACCCTGCCTGGCGGCCACCTTCCGATGCTGTCCCGACCGGAGGCGCTCGCCCGAGTGCTCGCGCGTTCAAGATGAGTCCCGCGGCCGGTTCTCGGACTGAATCGCCTTCCCGGCGCGCGGGCTCGGTGGGAATCGACAGGCTGCGACGCTGGCGCTGCTGCAGGTCAGCTGGCGACACGCTTTGGGCCCACATTGGTCCCCGCGCTGGCTGTCGGTGCGTGCGGCGTGGTCGCACTCGGCCTCGCAATGTCCCCGGATGGCTCCTACGTCGCGCTGGTCCCGGGGATGATCGCGACGAGCATCGGGCGACGGGATCGTCTTCACCACGATGTTCATCGCCGCCGCGACGGGAGTGTCCGACCGGGAACAGGGGGTCGCATCAGGCATCGCCTCCGCCAGCACCTCGATCGGCGCCGCCGCTGTGCTCCTCGTCGCTGGCGGTATCGCGCTGACGGCGCTCGTCGCTCTCAACCTCCGTCCCGCGCCGCGAGAGCGCCCAGAGATCCCATGCCCACGCGAGTTGACTCTGCTCGCACAGCGGCCCGGTCGAAGAACGATCAGTGGGATTGAGCGTCGCTCGCCTCCCAACCCGTCTGACCTGGCGTTTCGCTGGTGGGCGCTACTGGTTTCGAACCAGTGACCGCTCCCGTGTGAATGCGTTCGGGCCTGTCTAGCGGGCCATCGGCCGTAGCCGGCGGCCTCCTTGCCCAACCCGTCACTGAGCTCCCAGCAGGATGGGCCTTGCCACGCGGCTACGACACGCCCCCGAGCGAGACACTCCTGGTACTCACTCGGCGTCGAAGACGTAGTCGCGCTGGAATCGGCGAGGATCCTGGTTGGCGATCTCCCAATAGACCTCGGCGATGCGATCGGGATCGAATCGCGTGCCCTGCTCGATAGGGCCGCAGATCGTCACGATCGCGACGTGGATCCCCGTGCCCTCAAGCTCCTGGTCGAGACTGAGCGCCAAGTTGAGCTGCGCACCCTTCCCGATGCTCATCGCGGTCGCCCCCGCCGCCGGGTCGCGCGCCAACTTGTTGACGGTGAAGACGAGCACACCCCGCTCCGCGAGCTTCAGAACGCGGACCGCGCTCTGCGCGGTGTTGAGAGCACCGAGCACGTGGACGTTGAGTCCGAGCATGAGCTTCTCGGGCGTGAGTTCGAGCGCGGGTTCCGGCTGGTAGAGCGACGCGTTGTAGACGACGACACTCGGCACTCCCAGCGCGTCGCGGATCGCGTCCAAGGATGCATCGACGGAAGGCGCATCCACCACATCGGCGACCAGCCCGTAAGTCCGCCCGCCGGCCGGTTCGAGGTCGGACACGCAGGCATTCACGACCTCCTCACGACGCGCGATGAGCCCGACCGCCCACCCGCCGGCTGCAAACCTCTTCGCGATCGAGGCGCCCAAGCCCGGACCGGCGCCGACGATCGCGAGCACCTCGGTCACTTAGACAGACCCCCTCTGGCGTCAACGGATCCGTGTGCTTGCGCACGGTGACGCTAGACGAGCCTCCGGGTGCGCGTGTACCGCCGAACGCCGGATGCGCGCGGTAGGACGACAGAGCGGCGCCTCGTTACGGGACATATCTGTAGTTACGACAGCTCATCGTGACGGACGCTGGGGCCCTTCTTGAAACTGCATCGGAGGAACGCCAGATCGAGCCGTCAGAGTCTCGCAGTCTAAGACAGGCTGGAGTGCCTCGACCTGCAGCCGTTCGCGTAGCTGCTGAACCTCACTGTGGGGGAATCGGCGATGGCCACCCGCCGTCAGAACGAAGGCGAGTTTGCCCTGTGCGGTCCCTCTTGGTCTCGAGATCATTCGCCACGCGGAGACCGGTTTCGAACCAGTGAGCTCTGCCCGGCCTCTGCCCTTTCATTGCCTGCACCTCCGCTGCCCGACACGGACGGACGCCGAATAGGTTCTCAACATGACCACCACGATGCTCATGCGCTGGCCTGATGCCGCTCCTCTGCTGCGCTTCGAGACTCGCAAGGTGCTGGATCTCATCGTTGCCGGCAAGCTCGATGCCGTCCGGCTGCCAGACGATCTCTACGTGAGCCGCGAGCAGGTCGAGACTCTCAGGGCGCGCGACGTGTAGATGCACACCCCACGGGCCGCACGCCGACGGTCGGGGCGGGACTTCAAATCCCCGACCTTCGGATTATGCGTCACGCCCGCCAGGGTTCAGCGAGTCTCGGGAATTGCTCGCACGCAGCGCTGACCTGCACATTCCCGAGTCCTTC
>JBKOZX010000315.1:0-1819 GCA_046726115.1 Actinomycetota bacterium
GTCATGGGGCGATCCGATGACCGTGACCTGAAGGCCGAGAGGCAACGCGCGTGAAGGGTCCGAGAAGCTCGCGAACGTCTCGCTCCAATTGCCTGGCTGGGCGACGGCAAAGCGACGACGCAGAGTATCTACTGTCTCGCCAAAGCTTCTCGCGGGAACGCGGATGTTGATGTCCACATCCCCCTTCGTCACGCCATCGGGCAAAGACGTCGCTCCGATGTGCTCGATCTGACAATCGGGCAGGAGCTCGCGAAGCGACGACTCGACGTCGGCGACAACCGATTCTGCAAGAGGGGCGATCTCCACCGTCGGTCGAAGCGCGACCGGTTGCAGTCAGTCCTCTTCGATCGAGAGGGCTTGTTTCGGGCAGCGGCGGACGGCTTCCTCCATCTTGGGGCGGAGCGACTCGTCCGGGTGCTCGTTCAGGATCTGGAGGACGTCGTCGTCATCCACTTCGAACACGGACGGCTCGACGTCCATGCACACCGCGTTGCTCTCACACAGGTCGCGGTCGACGACGATTCTCATACGCCGAGCCTACCGCCGGCGGGCTATTCGGCGAAGGGAGGCGGCTTCGGCGGGAGCTTGGCGAGCGCGGCGCGCAACTCCTCGAGTACCTCGCGATCGAGCGCGAGCAGATCCTCGGGTGGCTCGTGCAGCCGCTCGATCACTGCGGCGCGCGTCTTCGCGCCGAGCGGCGTGAGCGCGACGGTCTTCACGCGTCGGTCGGTGGGCACAGTTCCTCGTTCGACGAGATTGCGCTCTTCGAGTCGGTCGACGAGCCAGGTGGCGTTCGACGCGTCGCAGTGGAGCGACTCGGCGAGCGCGCCCATGGGCCGGGGCTGACCGGGCTCGAGCTCGAGCAGCGCCTTCACGTGGCCGGGCGTCACCCCGAGCTCCTGGCTCACCAGCACCATGGCGTTCCGGGAGCCGGAGCTCCAGAAAAAGGAGAACAAGTCCCGCCACACGTCAGCCGCAAGCGTTGCCTTACTCGCAGGGCGGGTCTGTGCCACACCCTCAGGGTACGCCCGCGGGGCTGGATAGTTCAAGTATTCCAATAGTTTGTGACTTATGACACTTGAGGGATACCACTCTTGACGAATTCAAGCATTGGCGCGAGATTAGCTGCCATGCCTGAACCAGCCATCTCCGTCAGCGGCCTACGGAAGCGCTTCGGGGACGTCGTGGCCCTCGACGGCGTCGACTTCGAGGTGCCCCCCGCAACCGTGTTCGGCCTCCTCGGTCCGAACGGGGCGGGCAAGACCACGGCCGTCCGGGCCCTGACGACGATCATCCGCCCCGACGCCGGCGAGGCGAGGGTGCTCGGCCTCGACGTCGCCGAGCAAGCTCAGCGTGTCCGTGCTCATATCGGGCTCGCCGGCCAGTTCGCGGCCGTCGACGGCAACCTCACGGGGCGGGAGAACCTGCGGCTCATCGGCCGCCTCACGCACCTTCCCCGCCGGCTGATCGAGGACCGTGCCGCCCAGCTCCTCGAGCAGTTCGACCTTATCGACGCCGCCGACCGGCCCGTCCGCACGTACTCCGGCGGTATGCGCCGCCGCCTCGACCTGTGCGCCGCGCTCGTCCACCGCCCGCCCGTCCTGTTCCTCGACGAGCCCACGACGGGCCTCGACCTGTACAGCCGCAACCAGCTGTGGGCCGTCATCGAGGACCTCCAGGCCGCGGGGGCCACCATCCTGCTCACGACGCAGTACCTCGAGGAGGCCGACCGCCTCGCCGACGACCTCGTCGTCATCGACCACGGCAAGGTGATTGCCTCCGGCTCACCGGTGCAGCTGAAGTCCAGGCTCGGCGGCAC
>JBKOZX010000316.1:0-6555 GCA_046726115.1 Actinomycetota bacterium
GCGCGGCGGCGGTCGCGGGCGCGGTCGTCGTGGGCATCAACCCGACGCGGCGCGGCGCGGAGCTCGCCCGCGACATCACCCACACGGAGTGCCAGCTGCTGGTGACCGAGGGGCGCCACGCGCCCCTCGTCGACGGGATCGACACCGGCGTCGGCCCTGACCGCACCTTCGACGTCGAGTCAGCCGCCTACGCCGAGGCGCTAGATCGTCACCGCGGGGCAGCGCTGCCCGACGTGGACGTCGCCGGCTCCGACCTGTACCTGCTGCTGTTCACGTCGGGGACGTCGGGGGCGCCCAAGGCGTGCCTGTGCTCGCAGGGCCGGCTCGGTCGCATCGGCCGCACGCTCGCCGACATGGTGCAGCTCGGTCCCGACGACGTGTGCTACCTGGCGATGCCGATGTTCCATTCGAACGCGCTGATGGCCGGGTGGGCGCCGGCGCTCGCCGGGGGCGCGACGAGCGCGCTGCGGCGCAAGTTCTCGGCGTCCGGGTTCCTGCCCGACGTGCGCAAGTTTGGCGTGACGTACTTCAACTACGTCGGCAAGCCGCTGTCGTACGTGCTCGCCACGCCCGAGCGCGCCGACGACGCCGACAACTCGCTGCGGCTCGTGTTCGGGAACGAGGGCGCCGACCTCGACATCGAGCGGTTCTCGCGCCGCTTCGGCGTCTCCGTCATCGACTCGTACGGGTCGACGGAGGGCGGCGCCGTCGTGCAGCGAGTCCCGGACATGCCGCCGGGCGCGCTCGGCCGCGGCGGCGACGGCATGGCGGTGCTCGACCCCGAGACCGGCGAGGAGCGGCCGCCGGCGCGCTTCGACGCCGACGGCCGCCTGCTCAACCCCGACGAGGCCATCGGCGAGCTCGTCAACCGCCTCGGCGCCGCCGGCTTCGAGGGCTACTGGAAGAACGACGAAGCCAACACGGCCCGCGTGCACGACGGGATCTACTGGACCGGCGACCTCGCGTACCGCGACGAGCAGGGCTACTTCTTCTTCGCGGGCCGCGACTACGACTGGCTGCGCGTCGACGGCGAGAACTTCTCCGCCGCCCCCGTCGAGCGCATCCTCGCCCGCCACTCCGACGTGGTCCTGGCGGCCGTGTATGCCGTGCCCGACCCCGACGTCGGCGACCGCGTCATGGCTGCGCTCCAGCTCCGGCCGGGC
Source organism: Actinomycetota bacterium (assembly GCA_046726115.1). Lineage (GTDB taxonomy): Bacteria > Actinomycetota > Acidimicrobiia > IMCC26256 > JACDBD01 > JALZAA01. The sequence goes on from JBKOZX010000316.1 coordinate 1,164, forward strand.
GCGACGTTCGAGCCGGACGGCTTCGGCGTCTTCCTCGCCGCCCAGCCCGACCTGGGCACGAAGTGGACGCCGCGGTTCGTGCGCGTCGCCGAGACCCTGCCGGTCACGGAGACGAGCAAGGTCCTCAAGCGGGTGCTGCGACGCGACCGGTGGGAGACCGACGACCCGGTGTGGTGGCAGCCGGAGAAGGGCGGGGCGTACCGGCGCCTCACCCCGGCCGACGTCGACGCACTCCGGGCAGAGTTCGCCGCCCGCGGCCGCCAGCCCGTACTGGAGGCGACGTGAGCGACCGCATGCTCGACGGCAGGGTCGCGGTCGTCACGGGAGCCGGCCGCGGCATCGGCCGGGCCGAGGCCACGCGACTCGCGGCATACGGCGCGCGCGTCGTCGTGAACGACGTCGGTGTCGCGACCGACGGCGCCGCGACCGGCGAGACGCCGGCCGACGAGGCCGCCGCCGCGATCCGTGGCGCCGGCGGCGACGCGATCGCCGACGCGCACGACATCTCGACGCCGGAGGGCGGCGAGGCGCTCGTCCAGGCGGCGCTCGACGCGTGGGGCGGCGTCGACATCGTCGTGAACAACGCCGGCATCGGCCGCCCCCACATGGTCTTCAACCTCGAGGACGCCGAGTGGGCCGACGTGCTGCGCGTCCACCTGACCGGGACGTTCTCGGTCAGCCGGCCCGCGTGCCGGTGGTGGCGCGCCGAGCACAAGGCGGGACGCGGCGGCTACGGCCGCCTCGTCAACACCTCGACGGGCCTGCTCCTGTACGGCGGCGCCGGTCAATCGAACTACGTGGCGGCCAAGGCGGGCGTGGCCGCGTTCACGGACGCGGTGGCGACGGAGATGGCTCCCTACGGCGTCACGGCCAACACGATCATGCCGTCGGCGCGCACGCGGCTCGCCAACATCGGCTGGCGCATCGACCGCGCCCAGGCCGAGGAAGAGGCCTTCGACCCGACGGACCCCGTCCACGTCGCCGAGATGGTCTGCTACCTCGCGTCCCCGGCGGCGGGCTGGCTGTCGGGACAGTGCTTCCAGGTGCGCGGGGGGATGGTCGAGCACGTGCGCACGTGGGAGGTCGATACCCAGGCCGAGCGCCACGACCGGGGTTTTACCGCCGCTGAGCTCGCCGCCGAGATGCCGCGCCTGTTCGGCGCCGGGTCCAAGCGCGCCGACCCGCCGCCCAAGGAGTGGCAGGAGCAGTACCGGAAGGGCGCCTCCGTCCCGAGGGGGAGAGTTACGTGAGCGCGTTGCCGATCGGCTCGCCGCCGCGCTCCAGGGCCTGCACGTCGAAGTAGATCGGCAGCAGGTACTTCACGTAGAACGCGCGCGTGGTGAGGTCGCCGGTGACGAGGTCGTCGTACTCCTTGATGCGCACGCGGTCGTCCTTCTCCTGGTACCGCCTCACCTGCTCGAGCTTCTCGTCGACCTCTTCGCGGGTCGCGAACAGCAGCCCGAGGTGGTCGTAGCCCGGCGACTGGATCGGCTTGTCGCTCTCGGCGAGCAGGATGAACTGCTGCGCCTCCTCGGACAGGAGGATGTGGCACATCTGGCCCACGACCTCGGCGTCGACGCCGACCCAGCCGAACACGCTGCCGTAGAAGGCGTCGATCTCTTCGCGGAGCTCGGTGGTGAGCGTCCCGCGCGGGAACGTCAGCTCCATGTGGTTGAAGCGCATCGTCGGCATCGCGGCCCCTCTCGCAACGACCAGTGCAACGAGTCTACGTTGTTCTCCATGACGCATCGCTTGCGCACGGTCGACCTCGACTTCGTCGAGAAGGCCCCTCATCGTTTCGTGTTCGAGGCCACCATCCCTGCTTCGCAGGAAACAGTGTTCGCCGCCATCAGCGACGATCCCTCGACGTGGACGTGGTGGCCGGGGCACGAGGGGGGTCAGTACGAGACCCCGCCGCCCCACGGCGTCGGCTCGCGTCGCGAGATGCACATGGGTGAGTCCCAGTACCGCGAGACGATCCTGGCGTGGGACGAGCCCCGGCGCTGGGCGTACCGCGTCGACGAGAGTGCCGACTCGCTGATCGACGCGCTCGTCGAGGAATGGGTCGTGGAGGGCAAAGGCGACCGGAGCACCGTGCGCTGGACGTTCGCCGTCGAACCCGGCGCCGACATGGAAGCGGCGATCCCGGCGGCCAAGACGATGATCGGCGACATGTTCGACCAGGCGATGGCGAACCTCACTGGTCGGCTGTCGGGAGTGCGAGGCTGACGCCATGGCCGCCACCGTCTCCGGCTACAGCCATGTGGCGATCTCGGTCACGGACCTCGATGCCGCGCGCGACTTCTATTGCGACGTCCTCGGCTTCGAGGTGCTCCCCCGACCGGACTTCGGCTTCCCGGGCCTCTGGCTGCGCGTCGGCTCCCTGCAGCTGCACCTCGCCGTGGCCGACGAGCCGGTGTCACCCGGCCCCGGCTTCCCGCACTTCGCGCTCTACGTGCCGACCGACGAGTTCGATTCGACGATCGAGTCGATGCGGTCGGCAGGCGTGAAGATGCTCGGCCAGCCGTCGTCGCGCGTCGACTTCGGGACGCCGGTCCGGGCCGCGTTCATCACCGACCCGTCCGGCAACGCAATCGAGCTCACCGACGTGGGGCCTCTTTCTCGAGCCTGATCGGTTACTCGAAGGTGACGTTGACGGTCTTCACGCCTCCCGAGCAGTCGATCGTGCCCTTCTTCGTCGGGCTCACGCGCACGAACTTCCCGTTCTTCACCTGAAGGATCACCCCGCACGGGCTGACCTTGCGGCCACCGACGTCGGTCGGGCCAAGCATGCCGTCGGCGGTGAAGTCGTGGATCTTCGCCGCTTCCTCGAGGAAGCGCGCCCGGGTCAGGCCGTTGTTGCCGTCGGCCTTCACCACGTTGTTCACGACGTCCCGGAAGAACAGGCCCGCGGTCCACGCCTGGGCGCCGAAGCCATCGGCCTTCTGGATGCCGCCGACGTTCTTCAGGAAGTTGTTCACCGACTTGTTCTGCTTCGCCTCCTCGAACGGGATGAAGAACAGCGTCACGTACTGGCCTTCGACGGCGTCTTTCCCTTCGTCGAGGAGACGCCGGTCGTAGCACTGGAGCGCGCAGTCCCAGACCTTCACGGTGCTCACTCCCTGGATCTGGGCTTCCTTGCGGAGGAGCACGTCGGCCTTGTAGTCATCGTTGTTCAAGGCGTACGTGCTGTTGTTCTGCTTGATCGCCTGCACGAGCGGGGTGTATGCCGCCTGCGGCGACAGTCCGGACACCTTGAACTCGCCGTCCGACTTCACGCCAAAGGACTTGTACATGGCGACGAGCGGGAGCCCGGCGTTCGTCGTCGACTTGAGGTCGCCCGCGAGCACGAAGATCCCATGGAGGTCCTTGTTGCGCTTCGTGTAGTACTTCGCGGCCCCGGTTTGGACCGTGACCTTCTTTTCGGCCGCGTCCTTGGTCGCGCAGTCGAGCCCGACCACGATGACGGGGAACGAGATCGGCGAGCACTGGTGCTCGATCTCGGTTTGCAGCACCGGCACGTCGGGCAGCCCGGTCGCCTTGCCGGCCTGGTCGACGCAGCTCGTCATCGGCTCGATGTTGTTCATGAACAGTGCCGTCGTGCCGACGATGGCGAAGTCCTCCTGGCATGCACGCACGAGCGCGTTGCGAGCCTCGTCGGCGCTTAGCTTCGAGTCGATGAAGTCGACCTGGACCTTGCGGCCCCCGGCGAGGCCGCCGTGGGCGTTGACGAACTTGGCGAAGGCGTTGACGCCGTCGACGGATCCCTGGAACAGCCCCGGGCGGGCGGCGTTGTCGACGTCGGCGATCACGGCGATGCGGATCGTGTCGGCCGTGACCCCGATCTCGCTGTCCGCCGGCTGTTGCTGCTGCGGCCTTGCCGCCGCGGCCGTCGGGAACAGCGCGCCCACCAGGACGAGCGCGCCCACCAGCAGCACCCACCGTCGTCCGTTCACCGAGCCCCCCTCGTCAGCCCGCCCCCGGACAATCCGGACACGCAGTTTGTATACAAAATCGCGGGGCTTGTCACGGCGCAACCGAGGGACCTCAGGGCATCCGATCCGTCAGGGAATGTCCGATCCCTCAAGGAAGAGGAGGCACCCATTGGACGCCGTTGATGTGGCCGCCGCCGTCGGCGAAGAGGGTGTTGCCGGTCACGTAGCGGCTGTCGTCGGAGGCGAGGAACAGCGCCACGCCGCCGATGTCGCGCTCGGGATCTCCCATCCGGCCGATCGGGTTCTGCTCGAGCATCTCGGCCGCGTTCTGCGGCGCCGCCTCCGCGAACGCGACGTAGGCGGGTGTCGCCGCCGCCGGCGCGATGGCGTTCACGAGGATGTTGTGGCGTGCCCATTCACGCGCCGCGGTGCGCGTCAGCGCCCGGATCGCCTCCTTGGCCGCGTTGTAGTCGGCCGAGTACATGTGCGCGTTGATCCCGTTGAGTGACACGAAGTTGATGATGCGGCCCCCACCCTGGCCGACCATGTGCGGGAAGACCGCCTGCATCGCCCACAACGTGTGCAAGGGCCCGCCCCGGTACGCGAGCAGCAGGTCGTCGCCGCTCTTGTGCTCGAGCCGGGCGAACGGCGCCGCCACGTACGCGTTGTTCACGAGCACGTCGACGCGCTCGAATGCCTCGAGCGTCGCAGCGACCATGCGCCGCACCTCGTCTCGGTCGAGCACGTCGGTGGGGACGAAGAGCGCCGGGGCGCCGAGCTCGTCCTCGAGCTCGTGGGCGACGGCGCCGCCGGTCTCACGGTTGATCTCGGCGACGGTGACCGCCGCGCCCTCTCGCGCGAACGCCCGGGCGACGCCCCGGCCGATCCCCTGGCCGGCCCCGGTGACGATGGCGGCCTTCCCGTCGAGCCGGCCCACCCGGTTAGTTGTCCCGGCCGAGGACCAGCGCGCTCGTCGGCACACCGGTGCCGGCGGTGACGAGCACGTGCTCGACCCCGTCGACCTGGTTCACCGACGTGCCCCGCACCTGGCGCGCTCCTTCGGCGATGCCGTTCATGCCGTGGATATACGCCTCGCCGAGCTGCCCCCCGTGGGTGTTGACCGGGAGCCGGCCGCCGAGCTCGATGGTCCCGTCGCGGAGGAACTGCTTGGCTTCGCCGCGCTCGCAGAAGCCGAACTCCTCGAGCTGCGGGAGCACGAGCGGCGTGAAGTGGTCGTAGATGACCGCGGTCTGGATGTCGTCGGGACCGAGGCCGGTCGTGTTCCAGAGCTGCCGCGCGACGAGCCCCATCTCGGGCAGGCCGCTGATCGTCTTGCGGTAGTAGCTCGTCATCATGTCCTGGTTCTCGCCCGCGCCCTGCGCCGCGGCGTTGATGAGCACGGGCGGCTTCGGCAGGTCGCGCGCCCGCTCGGGCGTGGTGACCACGAGCGCCTGGGC
>JBKOZX010000317.1:0-10244 GCA_046726115.1 Actinomycetota bacterium
GAGCTGGCCGGCGTTCACCCGCAGACACTGCGGATCTACGAGCGCAAGGGCCTGATCGAGCCGAAGCGCACCGAGGGTCGCAGCCGCCGTTACTCCGACCGCGACATCGAGTTGCTCCTGCACATCCAGGAGCTCACCAACGAAGGCGTCGGTCTCGCCGGTGTCAAGAGGATCCTCGAGCTCGAAGCCGCGCTCGAGGACGCCGCCGCCGAGATGGCGCGGCTACGCGACCAGGTGCGTAAGGTCCGACGCGAGGTCGCCGAGACCGAGGAGCGGGTCCACCGCAAGTACCGCCGCGACCTCGTGCCCGTCAGCAAGGCGGTCGTTCGGGTCCGCCGGGGCTGAGCGGCCCGGAATAAACTTGATAACAGCGTTGTCAACTTTGGCGGACGACTGACCGAAGGGAGGTAGGCCTGTGCCGCTCGATCCCAACCGATTCACCCGCAAGACCGGGGAGGCGCTCCAAGCCGCCCAGGCTTTGGCGCGTGAGAGCAACCACAGCCAGGTCGCCCCCGAGCACCTGCTCGCGGCGCTCGTCAGCCAGCCCGAGGGTGTCGTCCTGCCCGTCCTCGAGCGCCTCGGCGTGCCCGCCAACACAGTGCGCGCCCGGGTCGACGAGGCTCTGGGCCGGCTCCCCCAGGTGTACGGGCAGACCGCGCAGCAGGCGCAGCTGTCGCAGGACGCGTACCGCATCCTCGAAGGCGCCGACCAGGAGCGCACCAGCCTCGACGACGACTACCTCTCCACCGAGCACATCCTGCTCGCGATGACCGAGGTGACCGGCGGTGTCGGTGACCTGCTCCGCGGCCTCGGCGTCACCCACGACGCCGTCCTCACCGCGCTGAAGGACGTGCGCGGCAGCCACCGGGTCACCAGTGAGAACCCGGAGGATCAGTACCAGGCCCTCGAGCGGTACGGACGCGACCTGACGGAGGAGGCCCGCAAGGGCAAGCTCGACCCGGTCATCGGGCGCGACGAGGAGATCCGCCGCGTCATCCAGGTGCTGAGTCGCCGCACGAAGAACAACCCGGTCCTGATCGGCGAGCCGGGCGTCGGCAAGACCGCCATCGTCGAGGGACTCGCACGGCGCATCGTCGAGGGCGACGTGCCCGAGGGACTGCGCAACAAGCGCGTCGTCGCGCTCGACATCGGCTCGATGGTCGCGGGCTCGAAGTACCGCGGCGAGTTCGAAGAGAGGTTCAAGGCCGTCCTCAAGGAGATCGCCGACGCAGAAGGCGAGATCATCAGCTTCATCGACGAGCTGCACACGATCGTGGGCGCCGGCGGTGCCGAGGGCGCGGTCGACGCCGGGAACATGATCAAGCCGATGCTCGCCCGCGGCGAGCTGCGCCTCATCGGCGCGACCACGCTCGACGAGTACCGCAAGCACATCGAGAAGGACGCCGCCCTCGAGCGCCGGTTCCAGCCCGTCTACGTCGGCGAGCCGACCGTCGACGACACGATCGCGATCCTGCGCGGCCTCAAGGAGCGCTACGAGGTGCATCACGGTGTCCGTATCCAGGACGCCGCGCTCGTGGCCGCCGCCGTGCTCTCGCAGCGCTACGTGACCGGCCGGCAGCTGCCCGACAAGGCCATCGACCTCGTGGACGAAGCCGCATCTCGGCTCCGTATCGAGATCGACTCGATGCCGTTCGAGGTCGACGTGGTCGAGCGCCGGATCCGCCAGCTCGAGATCGAGAAGGCGGCGCTGGCCAAGGAGACCGACGACGTCTCCAAGCAGCGGCTGGACGCGCTGGAGGCCGAGCTCGCCGAGCTGACCGAGCAGCGGGCGGCGATGGTCGCCCACTGGGAGAACGAGAAGCGCGCCATCACCGAGATCCGCGACCTCAAGGAGCAGCTCGAGTCGGCCCGCAACGACGCCGAACGCGCGGAGCGCGAGGGCGACCTCGAGCGGGCGGCGCAGCTCCGCTACGGGACGATGCGCGAGCTCGAAGCCGAGATCGAGGAGAAGACCGCCCGGCTGAACGAGCTCCAGAGCGACCAGCAGATGCTCAAGGAAGAGGTCGACGAGGAGGACATCGCCGAGATCGTCTCCAAGTGGACCGGCATCCCCGTGACGCGCCTCATGGAGGGCGAGATGCAGAAGCTCGTCCGCCTCGAGGAGGTGCTGCACGAGCGGGTCGTCGGCCAGGACGACGCCGTGGCCGCGGTCGCGAACGCGATCCGGCGCTCACGCGCAGGCTTGTCCGACCCGCACCGCCCCATCGGCTCGTTCTTGTTCCTGGGCCCGACGGGCGTAGGCAAGACCGAGCTGGCGCGCTCACTGGCCGACTTCATGTTCGACGACGAGCACGCCATGGTCCGCATCGACATGTCCGAGTACCAGGAGAAGCACAACGTGTCGCGCTTGGTCGGCGCGCCGCCCGGCTACGTCGGCTACGAGGAGGGTGGCCAACTGAGCGAGGCCGTGCGCCGGCGCCCGTACTCGGTCGTCCTGCTCGACGAGATCGAGAAGGCGCACCCCGACGTGTTCAACGTGCTGCTCCAGATCATGGACGACGGCCGTCTGACCGACGGCCAGGGCCGCACCGTCGACTTTACGAACACCGTGCTCATCATGACCAGCAACCTCGGCAGCGGCGCCGACGAGGCGACGGTCCTTGCGGCGATGCACGACCACTTCAAGCCGGAGTTCCTCAACCGCATCGACGAGATCGTCGTGTTCCACCGACTCGACGAGCGCCACATCGAGCAGATCGTGGAGCTCCAACTCGAGCGCCTCCAGGAGCGGTTGGCCGAGCGGCACCTGACCCTCGAGCTGACCGACGCGGCCAAGGCCCACGTGGCCCGGGTGGGTTACGACCCCGACTTCGGGGCCCGGCCGCTGAAGCGGGTGCTCCAGCGGGAGGTCGCGGATCCGATCGCGCTCAGCCTCCTCCAGGGCGAGTTCCGCGACGGCGACACGATCCTGGTCGACGCCTCGCCCGACGGGCTCGTCTTCACCAAGGGCGAGCCCGCGCGCGTCGGCTCGGGGAGCTGAGCGCTCCTCCCCGTCGCCCTGGGTTTGGCATTGTGGGCGGGCCGGAAAGCGGGTAGGACGACACATATGGAGCGCGACGAGGTGCCCGAGGCGGACGCCATCGAGCAGGAGCAGGACGCCGTCCCGGAGGACGACGACGAGGAGATCGGCGCGATCAGCGACGATCCCGAGGCGCCCGAGGCCGACGCGCTCGAGCAGGCCCAGCCGGTCCCCGTCGAGGACGAAGAGCGCGAGTAAGCACGTCCCGCGTGTCGGATCCGGCCAACGTCGCGCTCGTGTTCCTGTTCAGCCAGGGGCTGCAGGTCGTGCTCGTCTCGACGATGGTCTTCGTCTTCCTCTTCTTCTTCGGTGTCCTCGTCGCGGCGATCACCGATGAGTCGTACCGGACGGAGTTCATCGGGGAGATCCTCGAGGAGATGCGGCGATCGCTCGCTGTCCGGTCCGTGTACCTCGCCGCGCTCAAACGGGGCGTCGCGCCCAGCGCGGGGTAGTACTATCTCGTCAACGTGATCGCAGTCGCGACCGTTGTGAGGCCCGCGTGCCCGGCACGGTGATCGTCGGCACCCAATGGGGTGACGAGGGCAAGGGCCGTTTCACCGACTACCTCGCCAAAGAGAGCGAGCTCGTCGTCCGCTACCAGGGCGGGCACAACGCCGGCCACACGATCGTGGTCGACGGCGAGGTGTTCGCCCTGCAGCTCGTTCCCAGCGGTGTCCTCTACGACTACGTCACGCCCGTGATCGGCAACGGCGTCGTCATCGACCCGGCCGTGCTCGTCGACGAGCTCGCCATGCTCGAGGGCAAGGGCGTCGACACGGCACGGCTCCGCGTGTCGGGCACCGCGCACCTGATCATGCCGTACCACCAGGAGCTCGATCGCGTCACCGAGCGCTACCTGGGCAAGAACAAGCTCGGGACCACCAAGCGCGGCATCGGGCCGGCGTACGCCGACAAGGCGCTGCGCGTCGGCCTGCGCGTGCAGGACCTCCTCGACGCGAAGATCTTCCGCCAGAAGCTCGACCTCGTGCTGCGGGAGAAGAACGGCGTCCTGGCCAAGGTGTACAACCGGCTGCCGCTCGACGCCGACGAGATCAGCGAGCGGTACCTCGGGCTCGTGCCGCGCCTCGAGCCGCTCATCGCCGACACGGTGCACCTCGTGCACGGCGCGCTCGACGCCGGCCAGCGCGTGTTGTTCGAGGGCGCCCAGGCGACGTACCTCGACCTCGACCACGGCACGTACCCGTTCGTCACGTCGAGCAACCCGGTGGCAGGAGGCGTGTGCACGGGCGCCGGGGTCGGGCCGCGCGCGATCGAGCGCATAGTCGGCGTCACCAAGGCGTATGTGACGCGCGTCGGCAGCGGGCCGTTCCCGACCGAGCTGCCCGAGGACGACGCGGACGGCGACCTGCTCGTCGACCGCGGGGGCGAGTACGGCACCAACACCGGCCGCCGCCGCCGCCCGGGCTGGCTCGACGCGGTGATGCTGCGCCACGCGGTCCGGCTCAACACGTGCACCGAGATCGCCATCACCAAGCTCGACGTGCTCTCGCCATTCCGTGAGGTCAAGGTCTGCGTGGCGTACGAGGGTGACGACGGCACGCGTTACGAGCACGTGCCGTACCACCAGTCGGTGCTGCACAAGGTGCGCCCGGTGTACGAGACTGTCCCGGGCTGGGGCGTCGAGATCGACGGCGCGGCCCGCATCGACGACCTGCCGGAGGCTGCGCGCCAGTACGTCCGATTCGTCGAGGAGCTGGCCGGCGCGCCGGTGAGCTTCGTGTCGGTCGGCCCGGGTCGCGAGCAGACCGTCGTGCTGCCGCGAGCGGCGTAGCACGCGCTCGTGCGCGTCCTCGTCGTCGGTGCCGACGGGCGGGCTCATGCCCTGGTGTGGGCGCTCGACAACTCTCCGTCGACCGACGACGTGGTCGCGGCGCCCGGCAACCCCGGTATCGCTGCGATGGGCAAGCGCTGTGTTCCCGTTGACGCCAACAACCCGTCCGCGGTTGCCGAGCTCGCAGAACAGATCGGCCCCGACGTGGTCGTGGTGTCCGCCGAGGAGCCGCTCGTGCACGGGGTCGCCGACGCACTAAGGGCGCGCGGCCCGCTCGTGTTCGGCCCCGGCGCCGACGGTGCCCGCCTCGAGGGCTCGAAAGCGTGGATGAAGGCGGTGCTGGCCGAGGCCGGCGTGCCGACCGCGCGCCACGCGTCGTTCACGGCCGACCAGGAGGACGAGGCACTCGCGTTCGTGGAACGCCTCCCCGGGCTCTACGTGGTGAAGACCGACGGCCTCGCCGCGGGCAAGGGCGTCGTCGTCACCGAGTCGCTCGACGACGCGCGCGACGCGGTCCGCTCCTATCTCTCGGGCCACGCGTTCGGCGACGCCGGGCGCACCTGCGTCATCGAGGAGGGCCTGACCGGCCCGGAGCTGTCGCTGCTCGTCGTGTGCAACGGCACGACCGACGGATGGCCGCTGGCGCCCGCACAGGACTTCAAGCGCATCGGCGACGGCGACCTGGGGCCGAACACCGGCGGCATGGGCGCGTACTCGCCGGTACCGGTCGCAGGACCGCGCGTCGTCGACGAGGTGATGGAACGCGCGGTGCGCCCGACGCTGCACGCGCTCGCGGCCCGCGACATCGCGTATCACGGGGTGCTCTACGCCGGGCTCATGATGACGCCCGACGGCCTCAAAGTGCTCGAGTACAACGTGCGCTTCGGTGACCCGGAAGCGCAGGTGGTGCTGCCCCGCCTGGCGAGCGACTTCGCCGAGCTGTGCCGCGGCGCCGCCGCGGGGGACGCGGCGCTGGACTCGCGGTTCCGCGAGGACGCTTGCGTGACGGTCGTGCTGGCGACGGAGGGCTACCCCGCGTCACCCCGTCACGGAGACGTCATCGAAGGCATCGACGACGCCGAGCAGCTGCCGGGTGTGACCGTGTTCCATGCCGGGACGAAGCCGATGGACGGCAAGCTCATGACGGCGGGCGGGCGCGTGCTTGATGTGACTGCGGTCGCGCCGACGCTCGCCGAGGCCCGCCGGCGCGCGTACGAGGCCGCCGGGCGAATCTCGTGGCCGGGCGTGCACTACCGGCGCGACATCGCAGCCGCGGCCGTAGAATCGGGGGGGAAGGAGCCCGTTTGATCCCCCGGTACGCCCTGCCCGAGATGGCCGAGCTGTTCACCGACGAGGCGCGGCTCGCTACGTGGCTCGAGGTCGAGCTCCTTGCCGTGGAGGCGTGGGCCAAGCTGGGCGTGATCCCGCCCGCCGACGCCGAGAGGATCCGCCGTCTGGCGTCGGTCGGCCCGGCTGCGGTCGAAGAGCGCGAGCGCGTCACCGACCACGACGTCGCAGCCTTTGTCGACGTGGTCCAGGACTCGGTCGGCCTCCCCGCCGGCGCGTGGGTCCACCACGGCCTGACCTCGAGCGACGTCGTCGACACCGCGCTGTCGGTCACGCTCACCCGTGCCTGCGACCTGATCCTCGAGGCGGTCGACGCGTTGGACGCCGCGATCACGGCCCGGGCGCGTGAGTTCCGCGACACGCCGATGGTCGGCCGCACCCACGGCGTCCACGCCGAGCCCACGACGTTCGGGTCCAAACTCGCGCTGTGGGCACTCGAGCTACGCCGTGACCGCGCGCGCATGCGCCGCGCGCGCGCCGCGATCGCGGTCGGAAAGCTGTCCGGCGTCGTCGGGACGTACTCCAACGTCGACCCCGAAGTTGAGGCGTTCGTCTGCGAGCAGCTCGGCCTGATACCGGTCCCGGCCACGCAGGTGGTCGCGCGCGACCGTCACGCCGAGTTCCTCTACGCGTGCGCGGCGATCGGGGCGTCGGTCGAGAGCTTCGCCCTCGAGATCCGGCACCTCCAGCGCACCGAGGTGCGCGAGGTCGAGGAGCCGTTCCGCGAAGGCACCCAGAAGGGCTCGAGCGCCATGCCCCACAAGCGCAACCCGTGGCGCTGCGAGCAGCTGTGCGGCCTGGCGAGGGTGCTGCGGGCCAACCTCCAGGCGGGCCTGGAGGACATCGCGCTCTGGCACGAACGAGACATCTCGCACTCGTCGGTCGAGCGCATCGTGCTCGCGGACTCCGCGCAGCTCGCCTATTACGTGCTGGTGCAATTCCGGACGATCGTCGACGGGATGCGCGTGCACCCGGACCGGATGCTCGAGAACCTGCACTCGTCGTACGGGCTGGTCTTCAGCCAACCGGTGCTCCTCGCCTTGATCGAGGCGGGTCGGGCACGCGACGACGCCTACCGCATCGTCCAGCGCGCCGCGACGCGCACGTGGGAGGAGCACAGACCGTTCCGCGCCGTGCTCGCCGAGGACCCGGACGTGCGCGCCACGCTCGCGCCCGACCGCCTCGAAGCCTGCTTCGACCTCGACCACGCGCTGGCCCACGCGGGCCGCGCGGTGGACGCCCTGGGTAGCGATTCCGGGCAATCCGCGTGACGGAGATCGCCCTCCCGCACGCGTATACGGGCAAGGTCCGCGACCTCTACGAGGTCGACCACGACCGCATCCTGATCGTGGCGTCCGACCGCATCTCGGTGTTCGACGTCGTTCTCGACGATCTCGTCCCCGACAAGGGCTGTGTGCTCACCGCGCTGTCGACGTTCTGGTTCGAGCAGACCGCCGATTTGGCGGCCAACCACCTCATCTCGTCCGACCCCACCGACTTTCCTGAGACGGCCGGGCCCGACGTCGCAGGGCGGGCGATGCTGGTGAAGGCCACGCATCCCGTCCGGCTCGAGTGCATCGGGCGCGGCTACCTGTTCGGCTCGGCGTGGTCCGAGTACGAGGAGCGGGGCACGGTGTTCGGGCGACAGATGCCGGCGGGCCTGCGGCAGGCCGAGCGTCTCCCCGAGCCCATCTTCACCGCCACGACCAAGGCCGAGGCCGGCCACGACGAGCCCCTGACCGATGCCCAGGCCGCCGATCTCGTCGGAGCCGAGGTGTTCGAGCAGGTCCGCGACGTGACGCTGCGCGTGTACCGCTTCGGCGCGGCGCTGGCCGAGTCGCGCGGGATCATCCTCGCCGACACGAAGCTGGAGTTCGGGACGCTCGACGGGCGACTCCTCGTCATCGACGAGATGCTGACGCCGGACTCGTCGCGTTACTGGCCGGCCGAGGACTATCGCGTCGGCACGTCACCCCCGAGCTTCGACAAGCAGTACGTGCGCGACTACTACCTCGGCACCGACTGGGACCACACACCGCCCGCGCCACCCTTGCCGGTTTCCGTCATCGAGGGCACTCGCTCCCGGTACATCGAGGCGTACGAGCTGCTGACCGGGTACACCTTCGACGAATGGCACCGAGCCGAGGGTGCCGGAGCCGGCGAAACGCGCCAGTACGATTAACCCATGAGATACGAGGCGCGCGTCGAGATCACGCACCTCCCCGGGATCGCCGACCCGCAAGGCGCGACCATCGAGCGGTCGCTGCCCGCCCTCGGCTACGACAACGTCTCCCAGGTGCGCGTGGGCAAGAGCATCCGACTCGTGATCGACGCGCCCGACGAGACCGCCGCCCGCTCGCAGGTCGACGAGATGTGCCACCGGCTGCTCGCCAACCCGGTGATCGAGGCGTACCAGATCGAGCTGACCGAGTTCGCCCAGCAACCTTCGACGTGATGTCGACGTGAGCGCGCGCATCGGCATCGTCCAATTCCCGGGCACGAACTGCGAGCTCGACGTGGCGTGGTCCGTCGAGCAGCTCGGCGGAACCCCGCAGATGCTCTGGCACACCGAGGTCGACCTCCACGGGGCGGACGCCGTCGTCGTCCCGGGCGGGTTCGCCCACGGCGACTACCTGCGCACCGGCGCGATCGCGCGGTTCTCGCCCGTGATGGACGCGGTGGCGCGCTTCGCGGCCGCCGGCGGACCGGTCCTCGGCATCTGCAACGGCTTCCAGGTGCTCACGGAAGCGGGGCTGCTCCCGGGCGCTCTCCAGAAGAACGCGGGCTTGAGCTTTCTGTGCGAGACGGTCACGTGTCGCGTCGAGACGGCCCGCTCGTCGCTCACTGCGCTGGCGACCGCGGGCGACATGCTGCGCCTCCCGATCAACCACTTCGAGGGCAACTACGTGTGCGACGAGCCGACGCGGCGTCGCCTACGCGACGACGAGCGCGTCGTTCTCCGGTACGTGCGCAATCCCAACGGCAGCCTCGACGACATTGCCGGGATCTGCAGCGAGCAGCGCAACGTGGTCGGGCTCATGCCGCACCCGGAGCGAGCGTCCGACGCGTTGCTCGGTTCCACCGACGGCGTGGTGCTCCTGCGTTCGCTGCTCGCGACGGCGTCCGAAGGCGCGGCGGTCGCCTAGCTTCCACGCGTGATCCCCGCCTTGCGCAGCACGTCGGGGGAGACGCCGAGCTCGCGCCACGCCGCGTACGAGATGCCTTTGCGCTCGGCATAGCCGCGGGCGACCCGCACGAAGTCTCGCTCGAGGCCGGTGAGATCGTCGGAAGCGTCGAGCCGGTCGAGCTCGCGCTCGAGGTCCATGCGCTCCTGGACGAGCTGCAGGCGCTGGAGCGGGGTGGCGTCGCCGAGCTCCGACTCGACCGTCTTCAGCCGCTTCTCGATCGACGCCTGCGTGCGGGGGCGACCGCGCCGGGGGCGGTTCTGGTCGAGTGCCTCGAGGTAGGAACGCACGGCCCTGCCCTCGGCTCGCCCCTGGGCCAACGCCCGCTTGTGCTCGGCGGTCATCGTGCTTTTTCGGGCTGCGGCCATCCGGCGACCCCTCCTTATACGATTTCTCCGCCATAGTATTTCGGAATTGCGGGCGACTCCATTTCGCCGCCGCGACCCGCCGATACCCTGACCGCATGGAGCCCCTCCACCGTCAGCTCGGCCTCAGCGACGACGAGCTGGCCGTGGTCGTCGAGCTGCTCGGCCGCGAGCCGAGCGAGGTGGAGCTGGCCATGTACGCGGTCATGTGGTCCGAGCACTGGTCCTATAAGTCGTCGAAGGCGCACCTCGGGCGGTTGCCGACCGAAGCGCCGTGGGTGCTGGTCGGCCCGGGTGAGGGCGCCGGCGTCGTCGACGTCGGCGACGGGCTTGCCGTCGCCCTGCGCATCGAGAGCCACAACCACCCGTCCGCGGTGGAGCCGTACCAGGGCGCAGCGACCGGCGTCGGCGGCATCATCCGCGACATCTTCTCGATGGGCGCGCGTCCGATCGCGCTCATGGACCCGCTGCGGTTCGGGCCGCTCGACGACGCGCGCACCCGCTACCTCTTCGAG
>JBKOZX010000318.1:0-1360 GCA_046726115.1 Actinomycetota bacterium
GGTCTAGGGACTCGCCGTTCGGCGAGCCGGCCCACACGGTCCAGCCCGGATGCTCCTCTCGGATGGCAGCGGTGGTGCGACCCTCGTAGTCGCCGTAGTCCCACTCCTTGAGCCCGTCGTCAACCACGGCGACGTCGCCGTAGCCGGCCAGGCGACACGTGTCGATCGACCGGGTCATCGGTGACGACAGCACGATCGAGAACGGGCGGCCGTCGAGGAGCCCGCCGAGCAACGTCGCCTGCTCGCGGCCCTCGGCGGTCAGCTGCACGTCGGTGTGGCTCGTGTGCTGGCCCGTCGCCGTCCACTCGGTGTCGCCGTGGCGGATGAGCCACAGCTGGCCCGGTTCGCTCAAGTCACTCCTTGGCCGGCCGCGATCACGGTGCGGGGGCGTGCCAGAACTCACCTTTCGGGAGGAGCGCGCCGGCCTCCGCGGGCCCCCACGTCTGCTCCTCGTAGGGATGGGCGACACCGTGGTTGGTCAGCACCGGGTCGACCACTCGCCAGGCCGCCTCGACGCCGTCCTCGCGCGCGAACAGCAACGCCTCGCCGGCCAGCGCGTCGCCGATGAGCCGCTCGTACGCGGACATCTCGTCGACGGACGGGTTGCTGAGGTACAGCTCGACGGGCGCGCCCGTGAACGACTCCCCCGGCACCTTCGCCCGGCAGCCGAGCGCGATCGCCACCTTGCCCGGCCCGAGACGGAAGCGCAGGTAGTTCTGGTCGTCGGGGTCGATCTCCTCCTCGTCGAACACCTGCTGGGGCGGCTTGTGGAGCTTTACCAACACCTCGGTCGCCGAGATGGGCAGATTCTTGCCCGCCCGGATGAAGAACGGCACGCCGTGCCAGCGCCACGAGTCGACGAACACCCGCACCGCGGCGTACGTCTCGACGTCGGAGTCGGCGGCGACGCCGTCCTCGTCGCGGTACCCCTTGAACTGACCCCGCACGAGATCACGCGGCTTCAGCGTGCGCATGGCGCTGAACACCTTCTCCTTCTCGTCTCGTAGCGACTCGACCTCGCCGCCGACGGGCGGCTCCATCGCCAGGATGCTCGCCGTCTGCAGCAGGTGGTTCTGCACGACGTCGCGCAGCGCCCCGACCTCCTCGTAGAAGCCGCCGCGGCCCTGGACGCCGAAGCTCTCGGCCATCGTGATCTGGACGCTCTCGACGTAGTTGCGATTCCAGATCGGCTCGAGGAACGAGTTGGCGAACCGGAAGTACAACAGGTTCTCGACCGCCTCCTTGCCGAGGTAGTGGTCGATGCGGAAGATCGCCGGCTCGGGGAAGACGGAGTGCAGTACCCGGTTGAGCTCCTGGGCGGACGCGAGATCGCGCCCGAACGGCTTCTCGACGATGACCC
>JBKOZX010000319.1:0-2506 GCA_046726115.1 Actinomycetota bacterium
AGATGTGTATAAGAGACAGAAGTCGACCCGCCCGAGGTGGTCGGGGACGGCTGGCCCACGGTCATGGCGTACACGTCGGGCACGACCGGGCGACCCAAGGGCGTGGCCATCGGCGACGACGACTTCCGCCGCCGCGCGGCCGGTGTGGCCGCGTCGAAGGACCGGTGGGGATTCAGCACCGACGACGTGCATCTCCTGGTCGGCCCCTCGTACCACATGGGTCCGCTGTTCTGGGCGCAGATGCACCTCGCGTTCGGCGGGTCGGTGGTGATCATGCCGAAGTGGGACCCGCGCGAAGCGCTCGAGCTGATCGACCGGTGGCAGGTCACGAACACGCACATGGTCCCGGCGAATTTCACGCGGATCCTCGAGGTCCCCGAGGCCACGCGCAAGGAGTACGACCTGACGTCGCTCAAGATCGTCGTGCATGCGGCGGCGCCGTGCCCGGTGCCGCTGAAGCGCGCGTTCATGGACTTCGTCGGGGCCGACAAGGTCTGGGAGTACTTCGGCGCGTCCGAGGGTGGCGGGACCGTGATCAGTCCGAAGGAGTGGCTCGAGCACCCCGGGAGTGTCGGCAAGCCGTTCCCCGGCAACGAGTTCGAGATCCTCGACGACGACGGCAACCCGTTGCCGCCGGGCGAGGTCGGGACGATCTACGCCAAACCGGCGGCGTCGAGCTTCGAGTACCACAACGACCCCGACAAGACCGCGTCGTCGCACCGGGGGAAGTGGTTCACGGTCGGCGACGCCGGATACCTGGACGACGACGGCTATCTCTATCTCACCGATCGCAAGAGCGACATGGTGATCTCGGGAGGCGTCAACATCTACCCGCGCGAGATCGAGGACGCCCTTCACCAGCATCCCGAGGTCGTCGACTGCGCCGTGCTCGGCGTTCCGGACGAGCGGTGGGGCGAGGTCCTGTACGCCGTGGTGCAGCCGCGCGCGGGCTCGTCCGTCGACGCCGACGACGTCGTCACGTGGTGCCGCGAGAAGCTGGCCGACTACAAGCGGCCGCGTGTGGTCGAGTTCGTCCACGAGCTCCCGCGTGACCCGAACGGAAAGGTGCGCAAGCCCAAGCTCCGGGAGGCCTGGCTCGCGCAGCAGCAAGGGTGAAGAATCGCAATGCAGCACGTGGAGAGGGGGGGCCATGGCCTATTACCTGGTCCAGACCGCCTACACGCCCGAGTCCTGGGAGAAGATGGTCAAGAACCCGCAGGATCGCGTCGAGCTCGTGCGGCCCGCGATCGAGGGATTCGGCGGGCGCATCGAAGCCGGCTACATCGCGTTCGGGGAGTACGACTTCGCGACGATCGTCGAGTTCCCCGACAACGTCAGCGCGGCAGCGTTCTCGATCTCGGTATCGTCCAAGGGGGGCCTCAAAGCGTTCAAGACCACGCCGCTCATGACGATGGCGGAGGCCCAGGAGGCGATGAAGAAGGCCGGCGCGAGCACCTACGCGCCACCCAAGTGACCAGCATCGTCCACGACGACGACGCCGACGTCGCGGAGATCGCGGGCGCCCAGGTCGCCGTCGTCGGCTACGGCAACCAAGGGCGATCCTGGGCGCTGAACCTGTGCGACTCCGGCCTCGACGTGTCAGTGTGCGTTCGCGCGGACGCGTCGCGCGACCAAGCCGTCGCCGACGGCTTCGAGGCCGGCGAGCTCGTCGACGCCGGCGACGCCGACATCGTGTGCGTGCTCGTCCCCGAGGACGTGATCCCATCGCTCCCGCTCCGGCGGCCGGACGACGGGCTCACGATCGTGGCCAGCGGCTACACGCTCGCGTTCGACCGCTTCGACCCACCCGGCGACGTCGCGATGGTCGCGCCGCGCATGCTCGGGCCCGAGGTGCGCCTGTGTTACGAGGAGGGCATCGGCTTCATCACCGCCGTCGGCGTGCACCGCGACGCGACGGGTCGGGCATGGGAACGCACGCTGGCGGTCGCGAAGGCGGTCGGCGGGCTCCGCCAGGGCGCGGTCCAGCTCACCCCTCGACAGGAGGCGGTGCTCGACCTCGGCGTCGAGCAGGCGCTGTCGCCTGCGCTCACTGCGGTTCACACCACGTTCGTGCAGGTGATGCTCGAGCAGGGCATCCCGCTCGAGGCGGTACTCACCGAGCTCGTGCTGTCGGGTGAGGTGGAGCGCACGATGCGCCTCGTGCGCGAGTCCGGGTACGCGGCGCAGTTCGGGTTCCACTCGCCGACGAGCCAGTACGGCCAGCTCACGCGGCGCGGCGCCTACGACCACCTCGACCTCGCTACGACGATGCGACGCCTGGTCGACGACATCACGTCCGGCCGCTTCGCCGACGAGTGGGACGCCGAGCGCGACGCCGGCTACCCGCAACTCACGTCGCTGCGGGAGCAGCACGCCGGCCCGGCCGTCGCCGAGTTCGAGACCGCCCTGCGCCGGGAGCTCGGGGAGGGCGCCGTCCGCCGGTAGCTGGCGCACCCGCTCGGGCCCCCGGGTTGGCATCTGACAACGATTGTTGATAACGTCACCC
>JBKOZX010000320.1:0-3697 GCA_046726115.1 Actinomycetota bacterium
GTTGACGGGGTTGTCGGGATGCACGCCGCGCAGGTCGAGCGGGATCAGCGACAGATCGTCGACCATCGGGTACGAGGGCAACGCAGCGCGCAGGACCTCCGCCGCCCGCGCCGCCAGGTCGCGGTTCTGCCCCCCGATGAGCACGGTGTCACGGAAGCCCGCGCGCCCGTAACCGTGCAGCGACACGACGACGTGGACGTGGCCCAGGAACGCTGCCAGCGCCGGCGACGCGCCCGGGTCCACCTGCGCCGACGGAATGTGCCAGCGCAGGTCCTCGGGCTGACGGACTGCATAGAGCGACGCCCTACCGCGCTCGGCGGCGTCGGTCGCGACCTCGGCCGTTCCCCGCTCGAGGCTCCCGCCGTGGATCGCGAGGAATCCGAAGCGCGACCGCAGCTCCCACTCCTCGATCACACCGGGATGCCGCAGCAGCTCGTCGAACACGGGTCCTACAGTGCCCGAAACTGCGAGCGCCGGGGGGCGATGGTGCCAGTGGGGGCCGTGGTGTTAGCGTGCCGGTCGCCCCGCTCGTCGACACGTTCCGGCGAGCGACCGGTTGGCCCTTGCTTCGACCCGCTCGGTAGTCGACATACACCCGATGGATCGCGACGCTCACTCCACTCGTTCGGCGCCGCGTCCCCGTCCGTGGCGGCGGGTGGCGGGAGCCCTCAGCACCCTGACCGTCGCGCTGTCCGGCGCGGCGACCGGGATCGTGATGGTGGCGCCCACCGCGCACGCCCAGGAGGATCCGCAGGTCACGCAGGCCCGGCAGACCCTCCAGCAGGCGCAGGAAGAAGCCAACGCCGCTCACGACCGCTATCAAAAGGCGGTCGACGAGCGGGACCAGGCGGAGGCGAAGATCACCGAGCTCGAGCAGGCGATCCCCGACATGCGTGCACACGAGGCGGAGCTGCGCTCCCAGCTCTCGACCCGCGCCGCCGCGCTCTACAAGAACACGGATCCGACCGGCGGGCTCGATGTTCTCGCGAGCCAGAACCTCTTGAACGCGGCGCGCAAGACACAGCTCACCAAGGCGGCCGGCGACTTCGACGAAGAGCGGGCGCGCCAGCTGCACGAGACCGCCGACCGCCTCCAGCAGGCGCAGGACGAGCTCACGAGCCGGCGGGCGGAGCTCGACGCGCTCCTCCCCCAGCTCGACCAGGAGAAGGCGGCGTTCGACTCGAAGGTGGCGGCGGCGAACCGGGCGCTCGAGGTAGCGGAGGAGATCGGGGCGCTGCGGGCCCTCGGCGAGCCGGTCATGGGGCCCTCGGTCCTGAACGCGCAGGAGATCGTGGCGTGGTACCGGTCGAGCGGCGCGTCGCCGAGGCTGTCAGGGGTGTCGATCGACGAGCTGGTGCAGATCTTCATCGAAGAGGGCGCGGCTGAGAACGTCCGCGGCGACATGGCGTTCGCGCAGGCGTACATCGAGACGGGCGGGTTCTCCGCCGGAGGGCGCGACAACAACTTCTCGGGGCTCGGCGCGTGCGACGGCTGCTCCGGCGAGCGGCAGTTCCCCACCGCTCGTGACGGCGTACGGGCGCAGATCCAGCACCTCCGCAACTACGCCGACCGCAACTCCCGCGCGTCCGACCTCAGCAACCCCCCGTCGCCCTACTGGTACGGGCCGGACCCCGCGACCGCGGCCCGGAACTTCGACACGTTCTTCGCCAAGGGCTGGGCGCCGGTTTGGCAGATGATGGGGCACGGCAACTGGGCCACCGACCCGAACTACGCACCCAAGGTCATCGGCGTCTACAACCGCATGGTCGCATCGAGAGGCGGCTGACGATTCCGACTGATGCGCGTCGTCAGCGCATCAGGCCCGTGCCGGTCACGAGCGGCAGGTCGAGCACCGACAGCAGACCGGGCTCGGCGTCGCACACGGCGGGGATCGCGTTGAGGCAGCGCATGGCCGTCGCCGTGAGGCCGCCGGTGTTGTGGTCGCCGTCCTCTCCCTCGAAATGGAACTGGCAGTGGAGCGCGGGATTGCCGGAGATGTCGACCCGATACCCGCCTTGGCCGGGGAGCGAGGGCCAGTCGGGCGCAACCTCCTGGTTGATGCGCGTGACGTGCTCGAGCACCACCCGAGGCTCTCCGCCCACGATGCCCTGCAACTCGAAGCGCATCCCGGCCGTCGTTCCCTCCGCGATCGTCCCGAGGGGGGTCGTGTAATCGCGCGCCGCGGGCACGCGCTCGTGGACCTCACGGACGTCGTCGAGCTCGACGCCGAGCCCGGCGGCGAGGACCGACACGGTGCAGCCCCACGCGAGACCGATCACACCCGGCTGCAGGATCAGCGGGAGCTCGTCGAGCGACTTCCCGAAGCCCATGATGTCGAACAGCACGTCGGCCTGGAGGTACGTCGAGTAGTCGAGGATCTCCATGACGCGCACCGAGTCGATGCGCTCGCACGCGCCGAGGAACGCGAATGGGATCAGGTCGTTGGCGAAGCCGGGGTCGATGCCCGACGTGAAGCACGAAGCACCTCCGGCTTTGCATGCTGCCTCGAGCGGTTCGGTGTAACGCCGCGGCGCGGACGGTGGGTACACGAGCGGGACCACCGACGTCGCGACGACGTTGGCCCCCGAGGCGAGGATGCGTGCCATGTCGCCCACGGCGTCGTCGGGGCGCAGGTCGCCGGTCGCCGTGTACGAGACACAATCGGCCCCCAGGGCGAGGATCTCGTCGGCGTCCGACGTCGCCGTCACCCCGACCGGCGGAAGACCCGCAAGCTCGCCGGCGTCCTTGCCGGCCTTGTCCGGGCTGTGGACGAGGACGCCGACGAGCTCGAGGGCAGGATGCTGGACGATGCCGTGGAGCGCGAGGCGCCCGACGTTGCCGGTGCTCCACTGCGCCACGCGGTATGTCATGGGCCGCATCTCACTCGCTCACCCGCCTCGCGGCAAGACGAGTTAGTGGGACGTGCCGCTGCTCGCCTTGGTGAGCTTCAGCACCGGCGCCGGGTGCTCGGGCTCGGCGCCGCCCTTCACCGTGGGCTCGATCCACTGGACGACATCGCCGTCGCTGTACGTCTGCGACGCCTTGAACGTCAGCTGGTTGACGTTCTTGGGCAGCGGCCCCGCCATCACGGTGAACAGGTCGAACCCGCCCGGCTGGATCTGGCCACCCGTCCACGTGATCTTCGAGACCGCCTCGGTCACCTCGCCGTTCTCGGTCTTCACCGGCTTCGGCAGCGGCGTCTTCTCCGTGGTGAAGCTCCACCCGGCCTTCTCCAGCACGCTCACGGACGGGATGGGGTGGTCCGCCGGGAACGTCACCTCGAGCCCGACCGTCGTTGCGTTGTCCTTCTCGTTCGGCACCTGAAAGCTGAACTTCGATGTCGACCCCTTCGGAGCGCTGCCGGGATCGATCTCGACGTGGGCCGCCGCGGGGCCGGCTGCAAGGGCGACGAGACCGAGCCCGAGTACCGCGCTGAGAACCACCCGGCGCACAAAACGCCTTCTACTCATGACTTGAAACCCCCGCTCGGTGAGCTGGACGGTCATTAGTCGTCCCGCCTCCCGACAAAGTTCCGGCTCGGGAAGCGGGCTACGAGCCCCCCGTCCAACAGCCCAGGACGGCTGCGGCGAGGTCGACGGCAATGCCCGACCGGTCGGCACCGGTCGGAGGTAACGCAGTGACATCGACGGTGAGGATCATCGCGTCCTTCTTCGCCATGACCGAGCCGTCGGCCTTG
>JBKOZX010000321.1:0-2405 GCA_046726115.1 Actinomycetota bacterium
GTCGCGTACTCGCCCTCGATCCACCGGTAGATCGACCACGGCCTGGGGAACCCGCTGCCCGGCCGTCCCAGGGCCACCGGCTCCGGGATCGGCAGCGGCAGTTGGGGAGCGAGGATCGGCAACCAGCGGTGCTCCTTCTCGATCTGCGCCACCTAGGCGTCCGCGCTCGGGAGGCGCACGGACAACTCGTCGCCGAGACGGAAGGTCGTGTTGTCCCACCCGTCGAGCGCGACCGGCACGACCGGGAGATCGGACCACTGCGGAAACTGTGTGGCGACCAGCCGCGCTGCGACGGCCGGCGTGATGTCCCCTTTCTTCATGCCGACGATGTTGTTCGATCGCCGGCGAGCTCGATCCCGATTTTCGGCCGGCGGTTGCGCAAGGACCCGCTCCGTGCGCCGGAAAATAGGGACTGAAGCCTCTGACGTGGCATGGGTGACATGACACACGATGCCCCCCGTATGCGCCGGTGTGGTCGTGCGAAACGGGTCGAGAGGGCGCTGCGGGCCGGTGCCGTGTTCGTTGTCGCGGCCGGGCTCGTCGGCGTCCCGGTGACGACGGGATCCGCGGCGGCGACGGATGCGCTCCAGCGACGAACCGAGGCGCAGCTCGCGTCGTTCACGAACTGGCTGGCTGCCGGCGGGCAGGCGGGACACGGCTATATCGGAGAGGTCGGCTGGCCGGCGGATGACTCGAGGTGGGCGGCGCTCGCCAGCGCCTGGTACCGGCAGGCCGATCAAGCCTGGCTCTGGACGTCGGGGTGGGCCGCGGGGGAGTGGTGGCCGTCGAGCTACCCGCTTGCGATCTACAGCGCCGACGGCAACACGCTCACCGGACCGCGCCCCCAAGCGGCCATCGTGGAAGCGCAGGCGTACCGAAAGCGCAGCGTGAACATGGCGGGCGCGGAATTCGGCGCGCCGAGCCCCACCCAGGCGATGAGCACGACCTTCTCGAGCACGCGCCCCGGCGCCGTCGGTGTCGACTATCGCTGGCCGAACCCCTCCTCGTTCACATACCTCGCAGCGCGCGGGATCACCACCGTCCGTGTGCCGTTCCGATGGGAACGCATTCAACCCGTCGTCGGCGGTCCACTCGCGTCAGCCGAGCTCACGCGCCTCGCCTCGACGATCGACGCTGCACACGCCGCCGGCCTCGAGGTGATCATCGACCTGCACAACTACGGCGCCTACTGGGCCGCCGACCAATGGGGCACGGGCTGGCGCAAACCGTTGAGCCTCACCGGCTGGCTGCGCGCGGACCACCTCGCCGACGTCTGGCGGCGGCTCTCCGAGGCCCTTGCCGGACGACCCGGTCTCATCGGCTACGGAATCATGAACGAACCGGTGGCGCTGCCGGGAGGCGCGGCGACTTGGGAGCGAGCCAGCCAGCTCGCGGTCAGCGCCATCCGTTCCCGCGGCGACGCGACCAACGTGATGGTCGAGGGGTACAACTGGTCGGGCCCGGCGTCCTTCGCCACCGAACATCCCGGCGGCCTCTGGATCGCCGACCCTGCCGGTCACACCTTCTACGAGGCGCACCACTACTTCGACTGCGACGGCTCCGGCACGTACGCGAGTGGCTACGACGCGACGGTCAGCTGCGCAGCCGCACAAGGCTGGTAGCTCCGAAGGCAGCGCACAGACCGCCGTCGGACCGTGACGACCTCCGGTCGGCGCGGCTGCACGCAGGCTGCCACGCCTAGTGTGCGTCTCGGTGCGCCAGTTGATGTTCGTCGAGGCGGGTCGAGTCGAGTGGCGTGCGGCTCCGGATCCTGAGCTCAGTGATCCCGCCGGGGCGATCGTGCGCCCCCTTGCCGTTGCTCGTTGTGACATTGATCTGCCGATGGCGGCGGAGGGCTTGTTTCCCGGGCCGTTCGCGGTCGGGCACGAGACGGTCGCCGAGGTCGTCGCGGTTGGCGATGCCGTATCGCGGCGCAGCATCGGCGACCGGGTCGTGGTTCCGTTCCAGGTCTCGTGCGGTTCGTGCGACGCCTGCCGCGCGGGCCACTTCGGTGGGTGCCGCACCTATCGGGCACCCGCCGGCGGCGCGTTCGGTTTCGGCGCCGCGGGAGGCGGCCACGGCGGCGCCGTGGCGGACCTTCTGGCCGTTCCTGTCGCCGACCATCTCCTTGTGCCCGCACCCGATCGATTTCGCGCCACGATGCTGTGCACGCTGCCCGACAACGTCGTCGATGGTTACCGGACGGTGGGCCCACAGCTTGCCGAGCGGCCCGGCGCCGAGGTACTCGTCGTTGGCGGCGCCGCAGCCTCGATCGGCCTGTACGCAATAGCGGCCGCGATCGCTCTCGGCTCGGAACGGGTCCGATACGTCGACACCGATGCCAAGCGCTGCGCGGCGGCGGAGTCCCTCGGCGCCGACGTTGAACACCTCGAAGGGCCATGGCC
>JBKOZX010000322.1:0-2174 GCA_046726115.1 Actinomycetota bacterium
GGTGCACGGTGTGCCCCGACTCGTCGTACCGACCAACGAGCCGGAAACGCTCGCCGGCGGCGCCCGGGGCCACGAACGGCGCGGACACGTCGCCGAGCACCCGAGGCTGACGGCTCGTGCTGCGTTGCGGCGCGCGGGGCACGGCCGCCGGCGCCGCTCCGAAGAACGCGCTGGCCGGTTCGCCGATGCTCGTGAAGCCGACTGCGCGCACCGTTCGTCCGTTGCGGTCGACCTGTTCGCGTCGCAGCAACAGCCCGGTGGACACGTCGACATAGAGCCGCTCGCGCACGCGGCGGTCGCCGCGGTCGGCGGCGTCGACCTCTTGGGTCGAGCGGCCGGCGATCTCCGGGCCGTCGCGGACCGTGAGGTTCCACTTGTCGGACGCCGACGGCACCTTGGGCTGGATGTCCTGGCCCCAGACGGTCAGCCAGCCGTTCGGTGCGTGCACGAAGCGCCGGGCGCCGTCCACGATCACCTGGGGGCGGTTCCCCAGCGCCAGCACGCCGTCCGCGCTCTGCACGAAGACGTCGCTCGTATGCGGCCCCGTGGCATCGGACCACGTGACCTCGACTGTCCCGGAGAAATCGTGCTCCTGCGCGGCGCGGCGGGCGTCGTCGAGGAGCTGCTCGCCCGGCCCGGGCTGCTCCGCGCCCGCGTGCAACCCCCCCATCGCGAGCGGCCCGATGGCGGCGAGCGCCGCCACCGCCGCGACCACGACGAGCCCCCGCTGCGTTCGCGTGGTCACGGCTTCTTGGGGGTGACCACGCTCATCGTGGCGAGCTGGCTGATGGGATCGTCCGTGACCGAGTTCCGCACCGCGTGCGAGTCCGACAGCGCCGGCACGCGCGGCGTGACGCGATCGGGCGACGGGACCACGATCGACGCGATCACCGCGGCCGCCACGGCGGCGGCGGCAGTCCCGATCGCGATGACGCGCGGCAGCCGGGACCGGCGCCGCGCCCGGGCCTTCGCCATGTCGGGCGACAGAACGTCCTCCCAGAAGCCGGGCGGAGCCTCGTGGGTCGGAAGCTGCCGGAGCGCGTCGCGCGCGTAGGCGACCTCCTCGAGCTCGGCGCGCCATTCCGGCGACGCCTCGAGGTAGCCGTCGACGCCCTGACGCTCGGCGGCGTCGAGCTCGCCGTCGAGGTAGGCGGAAAGCAGGTCGTCGGGTGTGGGATACACGCTCATGCCGTCTCTCCCGTGCTCACGAGCGCGTCGCGCAAGAGGCGGCGGCCCCGGTGGATCCTCGACCGGACGGTCCCGACGGGGACGCCGAGCGATTCGGCGATCTCCTCGTACGGGAGATCGCTCACGTCGCAGAGGACGACCGCGGCGCGGAACTCGTCCGGTAGGGACGCCAATGCGGCCTGGACCTCGTCGGAGAAGCCGGTTGCGACCTCGTCGGCGGCGGGGGCGGGCGGGATGACCCAGTCGGGGTCGTCGGGGAACGCGTCGGCTGGGCGCCGCTTTCGGCGCCGCACCTCGTCCAGGAACACGTTCGTCACGATCCGGGCCAACCAACCTTGCAGCGATCCCGGCTGGTAGCGCTCGAGGCCCTTGCGGACCCGCAGCAGCGCTTCCTGGACGAGATCCTGCGCATCGCTGTCGTTGCCGGCCAGGCGGAATGCGACGTTGTAGAGGAAGCGCCCGTGATCACGGGCGACCTCCTCCCACGTCGGGACCCCGCCGGCCATCACGAAGAACGACGGCGAGAGGGTCCCGGGTTCCCGGCGGAGGCGCCGGGGAGAAGGGCTAGCTCGCCGGGTTGTCCTTGGCCGGGCCGTCCTTCTCCGGCTTGTCCTCGTCGGCGGCCTTGTCGCCGTCGCTGATCCCCTTCTTGAACTCCTTCGAGGCCTGGCCCATCGAGCGGGCGAGCTTCGGGAGCCGGGTGCTGCCGAACAGCACCAAGACGATCACGAGGATGATGATCAGCTCGGTCGGGCCCAGGTTCATGCGACGTGCCCTTTCCGAATGGGGGCTCGCCCCAGAGGTTAACCCCTCGATGTCGGTCGGCGATCGTCACGCGACGGCGACCATCAAGTCGCGACGGCGGCGGCTTGGCCGACCGCCGGCGCAGGAGCCGGAGCTCGCGACGGCGACCATCAAGTCGCGACGGCGGCGGCTTGGCCGACCGCCGGCGCAGGAGCCGGAGCTCGCGACGGCGACCATCAAGT
>JBKOZX010000323.1:0-4251 GCA_046726115.1 Actinomycetota bacterium
GAACACGAGCAGGATCGGCGGGGCAGTGCGAGCGTCGCCGAGCAGGATCGCGAGCGCGCCGACCTCGCACAGCAGCGACTCCCAGCCGAACGAGTAGAACGTCTGGCCGACGTTGACGATGGACACGTACAGCGCCCACAGGGCCAGCCACACGAGCATCGACGCCCAGATCGGCCCCGCCTGCGGCAGTCCCGCGATGACGCACGCCGCCAGCACCACGCCCGCCCACGCGACGACGGAGAAGAGGCGGTCCGAATAGCGGAGCTGGAACAGGCTCGGCGCCTCCCGGAACCGCACCATGCGCACGAAGCGCGGTACCGGAAGCAAGCCGCGCTCACCCAGCAGGGGGCGGAACTGGTTGACGGCGACGAGGAACGCGACCAGGTAGACGACGCCGAGCGCGCGCTCGAACACGAAGCGGCTCAGCCAGTACTCGGGCGCCTCGAACCAGTCCATGGCCGGCTCCGGCGGGTGGGTGCTGCCTCCCGGTGCCCTCCCAGCGCAGCGTAGGTCCTGGGCAAACCCATAAGTGGCGTTCAGGAGCCCTTCAGCCCGGCCCAAGACACTGCGACCGGCATCGAAACCTCCCCCGACGGAAGGAACCTGCAATGCGCTCCAAGCTCCTGGTATCGGCGGTCGTCGCGTCGGCGCTCGCCGGCGGCGTCACCCTGGGCGTCACCGGAATCGCCGGCGCCCAGACCAACAACGACCGGCCCGCGGCCCAAGCCGACGGGCCGGGGCGCGGCCCGAAGCTGGACGCTCCGGCGCAGGCGCTCAACCTGAGCGTCGACGACCTGCGGTCGAAGCTCGAGGGCGGCCAGACGCTCGCCCAGGTCGCTCAGCAACAGGGCGTCGACGTCCAGAAGGTGATCGACGCCTTGGTCGCCGACGCCACTGCGCACATCGACCAGGCGGTCCAGGACGGCAAGCTCACGGCCGACCAGGCGAACGAGCGCAAGGCCAACCTCCAGGACCGCATCACGAAGCTGGTCAACGAGGGCCCGCCGAAGGACCGCGGCGCGGGACAGCCGCCCGACAGCAGCAACTCGTAACGCCGGTGGCAGAGTCGGCCCGGGAACCTGTTCACAAGACCTTCAGGTTCCCGGGCCAGACTTGGGTAATGAGAGTCCTGGTCGTCGACGACGATCCGGCGGTGCTCGACTCGCTCGAGCGTGCGCTGCGCATGGAGGGGTACACCGTCGACGCGGTCGCGGCCGGGTTCGACGCGCTCGACCGTCAGCAGAGCGACCCCGCCGACGCGGTCGTCCTCGACCTGCGGCTGCCCGACCTCGATGGCCTCGAGGTCTGCCGCCGGCTGCGGGCCGGCGGTGACGCCACCGCCGTCCTGATGCTGACGGCTCGCGACGCCGTCGGCGAGCGGGTGGCAGGGCTCGACGCCGGCGCCGACGACTACCTCGTCAAGCCGTTCGCGCTCGACGAGCTGCTCGCCCGTCTGCGCGCACTGCTCCGACGGACCGAGGCCGACACGACCGGCGCGCTCGAATACGCACACCTCCGGCTCGATCCCACGACGCGCGAGGTCATGTGCGGCGACCGCCCGCTCGAGCTCACGCGCACCGAGTTCGCGCTCCTCGAGCTCCTCGCCCGCAACCCGCGCGTCGTCCTGCCCCGCCGCGTGATCTTCGAGCGGGTCTGGGGTTACGACTTCGGCCCCGACTCGAACTCGCTCGAGGTCTTCGTCGGCTACCTGCGACGCAAGACGGAGGCCGCCGGCGAGCCGAGACTCATCCAGACCGTACGCGGCGTCGGGTACGTGCTCCGAGAGCAATGAGCCTGCGCACCCGCCTGGTCCTGTCGGCCGCGCTGGCGGTCGCCGTCGCCGTCACCGCGGCCGCGTTCTTCGTGTACGCGCGGACGAAGGGCGAGCTGCATCGCGAGGTCGACTCGACACTGCAGGATCGTGCCGCCAGTCTGCTTCGCAACCGCGATCGTCCGGGCACGCGTGGAGTAAGGCAAGGCGGGCCCAACGGCGGCAACGAGCTGTTCGTGCCGCCGCCGCCGCTCGGCGGCGCGGGCGGGCTGGTGCAGACCGTCGACGATCAAGGGACGGTCCGGACCGGTCCCGACATCACGCCGATCCCGGTCATCGACGGGACGATCGACGTCGCCGAGGGGCGGTCCGGGCCGTTCTTTACCGACGTCACGGTGAACGGAACGAAGCTCAGGGTGTTCACCACGCGTTGGGATCGGCACATGGCGCTCCAGGTCGCGCGTCCGCTGACCGAGACCGACGCCGTCGTCGGTGACATGGGGATCGCGCTGCTCGTGACTGCGCTCGTGGGGATCCTCGTCGCCGCCGGGCTCGGGTTCATCGTGGCGCGAGCGGCGCTCCGTCCCGTCCGCCGCCTGACCGCCGCCGTCGAAGGCGTCGCCCAGACCCACGACCTGTCGCGCCGGATCGAGACCACCACCGGAAACGACGAGGTCGGGCGATTGGCGGGGAGCTTCAACACGATGCTCGCGGAGCTCGACGAGTCGCAGCGCGCGCAACGGCGGCTCGCCGCCGACGCGTCACACGAGCTGCGCACCCCGCTGACGAGCTTGCGCACGAACATCGAGGTCCTGGTACGCAACGAGCACCTCGGCGCCGCCGACCGGGAACGCCTCGTGCGCGACGTGAACGCCCAGATCGTCGAAGTGTCGGCGATGATCGGCGGGATGATGGAGATCGCGCGGGGGGACGAGCCAATCGACGACGAGGTCGCCGACGTCCAGCTCGACCAGCTCGTCGCGGGGGCGGTCGAAGAGGCGTCGTTCCACTGGCCCGGCGTGCACTTCGCAACCCAGCTCACGCCGTGTGTCGTGCGCGGCTCCGGCAACCGGATCGAGCGCGCCGTAAGCAACCTGCTCGACAACGCGGGCAAGTGGAGCCCGCCCGACGGGGCGGTCGAGGTCGCGGTCCACGACAGCGAGGTGTCGGTGCGCGACCACGGCCCCGGCATCGCGCCCGACGACATTCCGCTGGTGTTCGACCGGTTCTGGCGGGCCGGGAGCGCGCGGGGGACGCCCGGATCCGGCCTGGGTCTGTCGATCGTCCGCCAGGTCGCGGATCAGCACGGCGCCGACGTGGTGGTCGAGACCCCTCCCGACGGCGGCACCCGCATGCGCCTCCGCTTCCCCGCCGCTTCCTGATGCGTGCGCAGGGTGACATATAGGCCCCCAGCGCACGCATCGAGAGGGCTACTGCGCGCGGAGGGAGAGGTCGGCCTCGGCTGCGGGGTCGACGAACGGGTCGCCGTCGACCTCGACGGTCACGCGGTCCAGCCGCCC
The DNA here is from genome assembly GCA_046726115.1 of Actinomycetota bacterium. Taxonomy (GTDB): domain Bacteria; phylum Actinomycetota; class Acidimicrobiia; order IMCC26256; family JACDBD01; genus JALZAA01. Next base: position 3,292 of record JBKOZX010000323.1, read on the forward strand.
GGTGAACCGGAACGGCGACCGGTAGTCGTCCACCACAGGCATCCCGAGGGCATACCCGCACGTCAGCCCGTGGTCGGTGATCGAGAAGCGCGTCGGCGTGAACCGGGGGATGTCGCCGGCGCCGACCTCGTCGCCGTCGACGAGCAGCATGCCCCGCCCCCGGTGCTCGCCGGTCTTGTCGAAACGGAATCCAAGCGTGTGGCGACCGGGCGCGAGCTCCGCCGACGCCGTGATCCGCTGCTCCTCGATGCCGACGAAGTTGTGCGCGTAGTGCAAGAGCCCGTGCCGCACGAAGAGCACGTAGCCGCCGAGGATCGAGCCTTGCGCCAGCAGGATCCCCTCCGCGCCGCCCTCGGGGATCTCGACATCGGCGGTGATGCGGTGCGACCGGTTCCGCACGTTGACCGCGGCCTCCTCGGTCACCGGTCCCGCGAACGGGTAGTAGACGTAGCGCTTGCGCGGGCTCTGGCCGGGCCGGTCCTCGCCGAAGATCCGGTCGAAGGGCGCATTGTCGAGGGGGACGACCAGGTTCGCCTCCGCCTCCCGCCACCAGAGCGCCACGAGCTCGCGGAGCTTCTCGGGCTGCGCGGCGGCGAGGTCGTGGCACTCGGACGCGTCCTCGGCCACGTGGTACAGCTCCCACGCGTCCTCGCCGAAGTCGGGCGACTCCTCGAGGAGGGGTTGATACACCACCGCCTTCCACCCGTCGTGGTTGATGGCGCGGCAGCCGAACATCTCGAAGTACTGCGTGTCGCGTGTGCTCGTCGCGGCCGAATCGTCGAACGTCCGCGCGAACGACAGGCCGTCGATCGATGTCTGCGCGACGCCGTCGATCTCGGCCGGTGCCTCGGCGCCCAGGACGTCGAGGATCGTGGGCGCCAGGTCGACGGCGTGCACGTAGTGACTGCGCACCTCGCCGCGCGCGCGGATGCCCGCCGGCCACGACACGATGAGCGGGTC
>JBKOZX010000324.1:0-5859 GCA_046726115.1 Actinomycetota bacterium
CGCGACTGGGAGTACGTCGGGATCACGACGGTCACGAAGCAGCAGTGGGTGTCGCTCCTGCACGTCATCGGGCGTGACGACCTCGCCAGCGACGAGCAGCTCGCGACGATGCTCGGACGGTTCCAGCGCGCGCAGGAGGTCAACGACACGATCCGCGCCTGGACGATGCAGCACACCGCGGACGAGGTCGTCGAGCTGTGCGCGGAGGGTCGCGTTCCCGCCGCGGTCGTCGGCAACGGCGAGCTGTTACCGACGTTCGCGCAGCTCGCGGAGCGCCACGCGTTCGTCGAGCAGCCCGCGTCCGGGTTCACGCGGCCGCGGGCGCCGTTCCGGTTCTCGGCCGTGTCTGACCGTGTGATGACGCCGGCCCCCCGCCTCGGCGAGCACGACGGCGAACCCGTCCCGGTGCCGCGCCCGGTGAACGGGACGCCTGGCGCGGTCGGCTCCCGCCCGTTCGCCGGCATCCGGGTACTCGACTTCACCGCCTTCTGGTCCGGCCCGGCGGCGACGGCGTGGTTCAGCGCGACGGGTGCCGACGTGATCAAGGTCGAATCCGTGCAGCGACCCGACGGCATCCGCTTCTCGGCCGCCGTGCGCCCCAAGGACAACCCGCAGTACTACGAGATGTCGGCGCTGTTCGCGGCCACGAACCTCGGGAAGCGCGGCATCACCCTCGATCTCGGTCAGCCCGACGGCCTCGCGCTCGTCCGGCGCCTGATCGAGCGGTCCGACGTCGTGTGCGAGAACTTCACCCCGCGGGTGATGGACTCGTTCGGCCTCGACTACGAGGCGATGCGCGCAATTCGCCGCGACGTGATCGTGCTGCGCCTGCCCGCGTTCGGGCTCAGCGGCCCGTGGCGGGACCGTCCCGGGTTCGCACAGACGATGGAGCAGATCACGGGCATGGCCTGGCGCACCGGTTACGAGGGGGGCCCGCCGATCATCCCGGGCGGGTTCGTCGACCCGGCGGTCGGCGTGCACGCCGCCACCGCGCTCGTCGCCGCCCTCGAGCACCGCGACCGCACGGGTGAGGGCCAGCTCGTCGAGATGCCCATGATCGAGGTGGCGGCGGCGATGACCGCTGAGCAGGTGGCCGAGTACTCGGCGTACGGCGAGCTGCTCGGCCGGCGGGGCGCGGGCGGCGTCTACCGCTGCGAGGGCGAAGGCGAGCAGTGGATCGCGGTGCACCTCGCGTCCGACCCGCTGCCGGCCGAGGAGCGGGCGGCGTGGTCCGCGGAGCTCTCGCCCGAGCAGGCGGCGAAGGAGCTGCTCGACGCCGGTGTCCCGGCCGCGCCGATGGCGCCCGCGTTCATGGCGCTCGACGACCCACAGCTGCAGGCACGCGGCTTCTTCGAGCCCGTCGCGCACCCGCTGATGGGGGAGCAGGAGTACCCGGGGTGGCCGATTCGCTTCTCCGCCGGGCCCGACCGGTACTGGCACGAGCCCGCGCCCTTGCTCGGTGAGCACAACGATGAAGTCCTGGGCGGTGAGCTCGGGGTCGACGGCGAGGAGCTGGCGCGCCTCCGCGACCAGCACGTCATCGGCGACGCGCCGCTGATGGGCGGGTAGAGGCTTTCCCTGCACCACCATCTCGACCTTGCCCGTCTTGAGCTGGAACTCGCCGCCGACTTCGCGGGCTTCGATCATGGTGCGATCAGGTGCAGGTCGCCGAACTCGTGCCAGTGGTACCCGAGGTCGAGCGCGGCGTCGTAGCTGCGGTCCAGCAGCTCCGAGTCCGCCACGGCCTCGAGGAGCTGGAGATGCGACGCCTCGGGCTCGTGCCACCCCGTGAGCAAGCCATCCACCAAGCGGACGCCGCGCGCGGGCGTCACGACGAGGTCGGTCCAGCCCTCGCCCGCGTGCGCGCGCCCGGCGGTGTCGGCGACGGATTCCAACGCCCGGGTCGGGGTCGTGCCCACCGCGATCACGGCGTGGCCCGCGTCGTGGGCGGCGTTCACGCGCTCGGCAGTCGCCGCGGGGACTCGGTACCACTCCGCGTATGGCGGCTCATGGACCTCTTGCGAGCTCACGCCGGTGTGCAGCGTGATCGGCGCGATCCCGATCCCCTTCGTCACGAGCCGGGTCACGAGCTCGGGCGTGAAACCCCGCGAGGCGCTCGGCATCTCGGCGCTGCCGGGATCGACGCCGAACGCGGTCTGGTACGCGTCGATCGGCCAGGACAGCTCGGTGCAGCCGTAGCGAATCGGGTGGCCGTGCCGCGCCAGGTACTCGAGCACCGGGCCGGGGAGTCGCGGCTCGGCCACCCAGAGCCGAGGCGGACCGTCCTCGGGAAATCTGCTCACGAGCTCGAGCGAGCCCCCGCCGTCGAGCTCGACGTGGTCTCCCGCTTGCGCCGTCGCGTCGGGCAGGCTCCCCGCGCCGCACGGGCGTCGCAGCTCGACCACCCAACGGTTGCCGTTGCTGTCCGGCAACTCGGTGGAGAAGTGCGCGACACGACCGTCACCGGTCCCAATAGCCGCCGGCACGGTCGCGGAAGTGTTGACCACGAGCAGGTCGCCGGCCTCGACGACGTCCGGCAGGCTCCGGAAGGTCGTGTCAACCAGCTTGTCGGTCGTTCGGTATGCAACGAGCATTCGGACCTCGTCGCGCGCGAGCCCGCGCGCCTCGGGTGGGGACTCGGCGATCAGCTCCTCGGGCAGGTCGAAACCCGACGGTCGCCCTCGCAAGCTCGGGCTTCTGCGGCGACGGTCAGCAAAGCCGCCGCCGCGCGCAGGGGCCGTCACGACACTCACGACGCCATGCCCGTGGACAGCTCGATCGGCACCAGCGCCCTCGCCTCGTAGCGGCCACTGGGCAGATCGCCTTCGATGACCGTCAGCAGCCCCGGGATGCTCGTCTCGGGGAGCGGCCGGTCGGAGATGTCCTCGCCGGGGAACGCGTCCTGGTGCATCTGCGTGCGCATGTCGCCGGGATCGACGACGTACACGCGCAGGTCGGGTCGCTCGGCGGCGAGGACGCGCGTCCACTGCTCGAGAGCGGCCTTCGACGAGCCGTACCCACCCCAGCCCTCGTAGGGCTCGACCGCGGCGTCGGACGTGACGGAGACGATCCGGGCGTCCGGTCCCATGCACGGCAGCACCAGCTGTGTGAGCCGCAGCGGGCCGAACACGTTGGCCGCGTAGACGCGCTCGAGCTCGTCGAGCGGGTACTCGGCGACCGCGGGCTGGGGGCTCGGGCCGAGCAGGCTCGCGTTGTGCACGAGCAGGTCGAGGCCTCCGCCGACCGCGTCGACGGCGGCCGCGAGGTCGAGGCGGTGCGCCTCGGTGGCGATGTCGCCGGGAACGGCGTGCACGGGCGTGCGGACGCCCAGCTCGTCGGCGACGGCCTGGAGCTGCGTCTCACCGCGGGCGTCGATAATCAGCTCCCAGCCGTGGGCCGCGAGAGTGCGGGCGAGCTCGAGCCCCAGCCCCCGTGAGGCTCCGGTGATCAGTGCACGATTCGACATCGAGACTCCTTGGTTGCGCGTTCCATCTGGCTCGACCGTACGGACGGGGCTCGCCCGCCACATCGGGCGGGGGACGGGACTTGCGTCGGTCGAAAGTCGTAGGACCCCGGCCCCGACGACCAGAGCCCGGCGTGGTGCGCCCCGCTACGGTGCTCGCCGATCCCGGAGGAGCGTGTGGCCGAGACCGAGCTCGAGATCCCGCGTGCCGCCTACGGCGTGGCGTTCCCGCTGGCCGTGGTGGGCGGGTACGTCGACGCCGTCGGCTTCCTGACGCTCGCCGGCCTGTTCGTGGCGCACATGAGCGGGAACACCATCCGGCTCGGCGTCTTCGTCGGCGACGGCGATTGGAGCCTCGCCGCCCAGCGCCTGGTGCCGATCATCGTGTTCACCCTCGGCGTCGCCGGGGGCATCGCTGTGGTCGAGGCGCTCCGGCGCCGGTCTGCCCCCGCGCCGGCGGCACGGGTGCTGGGCGTCGAGGCCGGGCTCCTTCTCGCGTTCATGCTCGTGGGGCGGGCGGTGCTCGACGGACGCAATGCGGTCGGGGGATCGTGGGACTACTACCTGCTGGCGGTCCTCGCCGTGCTGGCGATGGGCTGGCAGAACGCGGCGCTACGGCGTGTCGCCGGCGTCCCGGTCCACACGACGTTCGTGACCGGGATCCTCACCCACCTCGCCGAAGAGAGCGTGAACGGCTGGTACGCATGGCGGGACCTGCGCCGCAGCGGAACCGCGCGCAGACGAGATGACGCCGTCGACACCGCGCTCCGCCGCGCCCGCCTGCACGGTGGCGTCTGGATCACCTACCTCGGCGGCGGCGTGCTCGGCGCGTTCCTCACCCTCCGCTGGGACCTGTGGTCCCTCACGCTGCCGCTGGCCGCCCTCGTGGTGCTCATCGCAATTGATCTGGCCCGCCACGACGCACGAACCTGAGCGCGGCCCACTCGACCGCGAGGTACGCGCCGACGGCGAGCGCGAAGTAGACGGGAAACAAAGCGATTCCGAGAGCCGCCGTCGAAGAGGGGTCGTCGTACAGGGCTCGAAGAGCCAGGAACACGGAGAGGAACAGACCCAAGCCGACGGCCACGACACCGAAGAGGGTTCGTGTCGCGGCGAAGTCGATCGCGATCGGCACGAGCCAGAGCGGTCCCGCGGCGAGAACAATTCCGAAGCCGTGCTGCACGTTCTCGCCTTCGGCGAAGCCGAGGAACGCGACGATCACTACGCACGTCGCAATCGCGAAGACGAACCGCGCCCACAGCCACATGCGCGCCCGCTCCAGGAGCGACATGGCCTGCGTTCTGGCGCACGCGGCGAAAACCTGAGCGGCGCGTGTTGCAACGGCGGTAGATTTCTTTCGATGTAGCGCATCGATCCCGACCTGCCCTTCTCCACCTCTCCCGGGATCTGCGCATGCCTCCTTCCTTCTCGCTCGTTGCTCACGACCTCGCCCGATCGTTCGGCGGACACACCGTCCTCGACGGCGTCGACCTGACCGTCGGCCCGCGTACGCGTCTGGGTGTGGTGGGCCCGAACGGCTGTGGCAAGACGACGCTCCTGCGCCTCTTGGCCGGCCTCGACCGACCCGAACGCGGCGCCGTCACGCTCGCGCCGACCGCGCTGCGCGTCGGGTACCTGCCCCAGGAGCGCGGCCGTCGACCCGGGGAATCGGTGATGGCGTTCCTTGCCCGCCGCGCCGGAGTTGCCCGCGCAGAGGCGCAGCTCGAGCGCGCTGCTCATGCCCTGTCCGTGGGGGAGCCGGGCGGTGACGACGCATACGAAGACGCGCTTGATCAGTACCTCGCCGCCGGCGGGCCCGACTTCGAAGCCCGCGCGCAAGGGGTGTGCGCCGACCTCGACCTGCCGCCGGTCATGCTCGAGAAGGAGACGACGACGCTGTCGGGCGGTCAAGCTGCTCGAGCTTCGCTCGCCGCCATCGTGTTGAGCCGCTTCGAGGTGCTCCTCCTCGACGAGCCGACCAATGATCTCGACTTCGCGGGCCTGGACCGGCTCGAACGGTTCCTCGAGCCGCTCGGTGGTGGGGTCGTCATCGTCAGCCATGACCGCTCCTTCCTGGAGCGCACGGTGACATCCGTGCTCGAGATCGACGAGCACAGCCACCGCGGCACCGAGTACGCGGGCGGCTTCGCCGCGTACGAGGAGGCTCGGGCGCGCGTCCGTCGTCAGGCCGAAGACAGGTACGACTCCTACCGCGCGGAACGGGCCCGACTGGAGGAGCGCGCCCGGGCCCAGCGCGAGTGGGCGGCGCGGGGCGTGCGGCGGGCGAAGCGCGACGACGAGTCCGACAAGTCGATTCGCGGGGGCCGCATCCGGGGCGCGCAGCAGCTCGGCGCGAAGGCGAAGGTCACGGAACGGGCGCTGGAACGGCTCGAGCC
>JBKOZX010000325.1:0-4094 GCA_046726115.1 Actinomycetota bacterium
GCCCCTGACCGTGACCGAGTGGGAGGAGTGGGGAAACCCCGGCGCGGACCCCGAGATCTACAAGGTGATGAAGTCGTACTCCCCCTACGACAACGTCGAGGCGAAGGACTACCCGGCGATGCTCGTCACCGGCGGCCTCAACGACCCGCGCGTCCAGTACTGGGAGCCGGCGAAGTGGGTGGCAAAGCTGCGGGCGACGAAGACCGGCGACGAGCCGCTCCTGCTGAAGATGGAGATGGGTGCGGGGCACGCCGGGCCGTCGGGCCGGTATCACGCCTGGCAGGACGAAGCCTTCGTGCTCGCCTTCCTCCTCGACCAGCTCGGGGTGACCTAGCCCGGCATCGGGAGAACGGCGGCGAGCTGTCGACTCTGCGCGAGCAGCACGCCGTCTCGCGTCCAGATCTCGCCGTCCTCCTCGAGGAAGCCCTCGGCGACGACGTTGGTGCGGAAGTCGGCGAGGACGTAGTCGTCGGGACGCGCGCCGGGGACGGGCAATGACGAGCGAAAGTGGATCGTGAGGTCGACAGTCGGGACGGTGATCTGGTCCTCGACTCGACCGAAGACCGCCGGGATGACTGCGTCGGTGACGGCGGCGGCCACGAGCCCGTCCACCACCCTGCCTTCGGGAAGCCGGATCCAGCGCGTGATGACCGCCTCGCCCGTGGGCTCGAGCGGAAAGCCGCCGCGCACCATCCGGTTCTCCCACCGGAAGGCGATGTCGGGGATGAACGGATCGTCGGTCGGCGGCTCGATGATCGGGGACTCATCGGGCGGCTGCACGTCGGGCGGCCGCAGGTCGGCGAACTCGGGGCCGGGCCGCGCGCGAGCGAACGCGCCCAGCCCCAGGCCGATGAGCTTGCCGTCCTGGGTCAGCCGTGCCGAGCAGGACGTAAGTGATCGGCCGGCGCGTTCGATCGTGGTCGCGATCTCGAGCGCGCCCTCCGCGGGCGGAGACGCGTAGTGCACGGTGAGCGAGCGCGGCGCCCGCGTGGCGTCGGCGACGGCTTCGGTGAGCGCGCGGAGCACGATCGCAGCGAGGTAGCCGCCGTTCGGGCCGCGGTGCACCCACCACGCCCGGTCGAGCCGGCTCTCGTAGCGCCCATCGCCGAGCGGGCGCACCGCCGTCTCGCGGTCGAAGTCGAATGTCCGAGCCACTCCGCTCCTTGTCGCCTCTCTTGGCGCCGTCGCATGGCTCCGGCGCGGCGGCAGCCTACGCTGCCGCGATGGTGCAGCCGCTCGAGCTCATGACTGCCGATGGCGTCAAGCTCGAAGCGGAGCTGTCGACGCCGCCGTCGTCGACGCGGTGCGGGGTCGTGCTCTGCCATCCCCACCCGCAGTACGGCGGGACGATGCGCTCGATCGTGATCAGCGCGCTGTTCGACGCGCTCCCGCCCCTCGGTGTCGCGTGCCTGCGCTTCAACTTCCGCGGCGTCGAGGGCAGCGAGGGAGCCCACGACGCCGGAAACCTCGAGCGCGTCGATGCCGAGACCGCCGTGGGCGCGCTGGCAGAGCGCTTGTCCCCCGGGACGCCGCTCATCCTCTCCGGCTGGTCCTTTGGGGCCGACATGGCACTCTCGGTGCGCGACCCGCGCCTGACTGCGTGGTTCGCAATCGCACCGCCGCTCGTCGTGGTGCACGACGTCGACGGGCTCGGCGCGGATCCGCGCCCCAAGCTGATGGCGCTGGCCCAGCACGACGAGTACCGCGATCCCGCGGAGATCACGGCGCTCGCCGAGCGTTGGGCCAACACCGACGTCCACGTGGTCGGCGGCGCGTCCCATTTCTTCGTCGGGCGCACCGACCGGCTCGTGGAGCTTGCCTCCGGCTACGTGGACCGGCTCGCGCCGGCGACTACGTAGCTCGGCCGGCTACATCTTCGCGAGGCCGATCACGTTGCCGTCGGCGTCGGAGAACATCGCGATCTCCGGGCCCTCGGGCACCTGCATCGGCGGCATGACAACCGTGGCGCCGAGCTTCTCGGCCTCGTCGAGCTTGGCCTTCACGTCCTCGCAGTTGACGTAGAACGTCGTGTAGGGCCCGCTGCCGTCGGGCGGCTTGGCAATACCGCCGCCGACGCCCTCACCGCCGCTGTCGGTGTCGACCATCCCGTAGTTCATCGGGTTGTCGGCGTTGATCTTCCAGCCGAACAGATCGGCATAGAACTTCTGCGCGGCCGCAGCGTCCTTCACACCGATCTCGAAGTGCACGACGGGGTTGCCCATGTTGGTGCTCCTGTCTTTGTCGGGTCTCTCGCGATCTACTGATTTTCGTTACCCGTGGATTGCACCCACGGGTCGGCGCCGGCATCGCGTCCGGTCCCGGCCATCACGAGTCGCGCCAGGTAGTGGTCCCAGCCCTCGGCGTGCTGATCCTCCGGGCCTCCCGGCAGACCGAAATGGCGCAGGCGGACGATCGTGCCGCCACGGTCCGGCTCGAACGTGACCTCCACCGTGCTCGAGCCGGGCGGCACCGGGTTGCCGTCACTCTCCCAGCCCCAGGTGAACACCACCCGTTCGTTGGGCAAAACCTCGACGTATTCGCCCCGGGCGACGTCCTGCCCGGTCACGTTGACGCGGTATACGCCGCCCGGTCGCGGGTCGAGCGTGGCCTCGATGCCCTTCCAGCGGATCATCTGCTCGGGGTCGACGAAGAACTTGAACACCACTTCGGGCGGCGCCTCGATGCGGACTTCGCGCTCGAGCGGCACGCGCTCCTCATTGACGGCCACGGCGACTCCCCCGGTGCGCGGCGCGATGGTCGGCCTCGGCGGCCGACTTCAGACGGGCGAGCCCCTCGCCCCAGAAGTCGTCGAGAAACGCCCGCAGCTCGGCGAAGCCCTCTGGCCTGACCCGGTACAGGCGCCGGGTGCCGTCCCGCCGCTCGCCGACCAGTCCCGCGTCCTTCAGCACCTTCAAATGCTGGGAGATGGCGGGGCGGGACACGTCGAAGTGCGAGGCGATCGTGCCCGCGCTCAGCTCGTCGTCTCGGACGAGGCGGAGGATGTCGCGGCGGCGGGGCTCGGCGAGGGCGCGCACGGCATCTTCCATCGGAGACAGCGTAAGCCGACACTTACGTAATTTGTCAAGCGCGGCGGGAATCCTGGTGCCGTCCTATGCCGATCCCGTACACTCCTGGGGCTCGCCGGGGGAGGTTTCGCACACCAAGGGGGGAAGTGGGCGAAAACCGGCGTTTTGCGTACCAGCCGGCACTGGACGGCGTCCGCGCCTTCGCGGTGCTTGCTGTGTTCGCGTATCACCTCGACGCCGGTTGGGCCGTCGGCGGGTATCTCGGCGTCGACACGTTCTTCGTCCTCTCCGGCTTCCTGATCACGTCATTGCTCGTCGGGGAGTTCTCGCAGCGCGGCGGGATCAGCCTCGGCGGGTTCTGGGCGCGCCGCGCCCGCCGCTTGCTCCCGGCGCTCCTCCTCGTGCTGGTCGCGGTGGCGGTCTACGGCGCGCTGCAAGTGCCCGGCGACCAGCTCGACCGCCTCCGGGGCGACGGGCTCGCCACCCTGTTCTACGGCGCGAACTGGCGGTTCATCGCGTCGGGCCAGTCGTATTTCGACCTCTTCTCGGAAGCTTCGCCGCTCCGGCACATGTGGTCGCTCGCGATCGAAGAGCAGTTCTATCTGGTCTGGCCCCTGATCACGTTCGCGTGTCTGCGACTCGCGCGGGGACGGCGCTGGCTGCTGGGTGGCGTATGCGTCACGGGCGCGGCGGCGTCGATCGCGACCATGGCGATGCTCTACGACTCGAGTGACCCTTCGCGTGCCTACTACGGCACCGACGGGCGCGCCCACCTGCTGCTGATCGGCGCCGGGCTCGCGCTGATCCTCAGTCGCTGGTCGCCGTCGCGCGGCGTGCAGCGGTCGACTGTGCGCGCGTTCGGGCTGGTCGGCGGCGTCGCCTGCCTCGCGTTCTTCGTGCGGGTCCCCGACACCGCGGCATGGATGTATCGCGGCGGGTACGCCGTGTTCGGCGTCTGCGTGGCACTGGTCATCGCCGCGGCCGTGCAGCCCGGCACGTTCGAGCTGCGGTCGCTGCAGTCGCAGGCGACGATCGTGTGGATCGGGGGGATCTCGTACGGGCGGGTTC
>JBKOZX010000326.1:0-2636 GCA_046726115.1 Actinomycetota bacterium
TCTTCATGGAGGTAGCCAAGCTGCGCGCCGCGCGCTACCTCTGGGCCGAGCTGATCAAGCCGTTCAATCCGGAGAAGCCGGACTCGCTGTCGCTACGCACCCATTGCCAGACGTCCGGCGTGTCGCTCACCGAGCAGGATCCGTACAACAACATCGTGCGCACGGCGTACGAGGCGATGGCTGCGGTGCTCGGCGGCACGCAGAGCCTGCACACGAACTCCTTCGACGAGGCGCTCGCGCTGCCGTCGGAGTTCTCGGCCCGGATCGCCCGCAACACGCAGCTGATCCTCGCCGAGGAGACCGGCGTCACGCATGTGGTCGACCCGCTGGCGGGGTCGTACTACGTCGAGGCGTTGACGTCGTCGCTCGCGGAGAAGGCGTGGGCGCTGATCGAGGAGGTCGAGTCGCTGGGCGGCATGACCAAGGCGGTCGCGTCGGGGATGCCGAAGCTGCGCATCGAAGAGTCTGCGGCCCGACGCCAGGCGCGCATCGACCGCGGCGAAGAGGTCGTCGTCGGCGTCAACAAGTACCAGCCCAAGGGCGACGACGATGTCGAGATCCGCTCGGTCGACAACACGGCTGTCCGCGACCAGCAGATCGCCCGTCTGCGGAAGGTGCGGGAGACCCGCGACGACGCCCGCGTCCAGGAGGCGCTGGAGCGGCTCACCACGGGCGCAGCCGGTGACGCCAACCTCCTCGAGCTGTCGATCGACGCCGTGCGCGCCCGGGCGACCGTCGGCGAGATCTCCGACGCCTTGGAGAAGGTGTTCTCTCGGCACCGGGCGACGATCCGTAGCATCAGCGGCGTGTACGGGTCTGCGTACGAAGGCGACGAGGGCTACGAGCGGATCCGGCGCGAGGTCGACGAGTTCGCCAAGGTCGAAGGGCGCCGGCCCCGCATGCTCGTCGTGAAGATGGGCCAGGACGGCCACGACCGCGGCGCCAAGGTGATCGCGACCGCGTTCGCCGACATCGGTTTCGACGTTGACGTCGGCCCGCTGTTCCAGACGCCGGAGGAGGCGGCCCGCGACGCGATCGAGAACGACGTGCACGTCGTCGGCGTCTCGAGCCAGGCCGCCGGGCACAAGACCCTCGTGCCCGAGCTGGTCCAGGAGCTGCGCAAGCAGGGCGGCGACGACATCCTCGTGGTCTGCGGCGGGGTGATCCCGCCCGGTGACTACGACTTCCTGCTCGACGCCGGCGTCGCCGCCATCTACGGCCCGGGCACCAACATCCCGGACGCGGCCGCCGGGATCCTGGAGCTCCTCCGGCAGCGCCACCGCGCATGATGCGCTCGATGTGCGCAATGAGTGCGCACTGCGTACGCATCTAAAGAAGTGAGCGAGCTCGCCGAGCAGATCCTCGATGGGGATCGGCGCGCGCTCGCGCGGGCGATCACAACCGTCGAGTCGACGCGTCCCGATCACCGCGACGAAGCCGCCGCGCTGCTCACCGAGGTGCTCCCGCACACCGGCGGCGCGGTCCGCATCGGGATCTCGGGCGCGCCGGGCTCGGGAAAGTCGACGTTCATCGAGGCGCTCGGCCTGTCTCTGATCGACCACGGCCATCGCGTGGCCGTCCTCGCCGTCGACCCGTCGAGCACGCGCACGGGCGGCTCGATCCTCGGCGACAAGACGCGCATGGGCGACCTCACCCGCTCCGACTCGGCCTTCGTGCGCCCCTCACCCACCGCCGGCACGCTCGGCGGCGTCGCCCGCCGTACGCGCGAGGCGATGCTGCTGTGCGAGGCGGCCGGCTTCGACGTCGTGATGGTCGAGACCGTCGGCGTCGGCCAGTCCGAGGTCGCGGTCGCCGGCATGGTCGACCTGTTCACCGTGGTCGTCGCGCCCGGCGCGGGCGACGAGCTGCAGGGCATCAAGCGCGGGATCATCGAGCTCGCCGACATCGTCGTCGTGAACAAGCACGACGGCGAGCTCGCGCCTGCAGCCAAGACCACCGCGACCGACTACGGCAGCGCGCTCCGGCTCGTCCGCTCGAAGACGTCGGCGTGGACGCCCCGGGTGGTCCTCGTCTCCGCGCTCGAGGGCACCGGCATCGACGAGCTGTGGGCGACGGTCGAGGAGTTCCGCGCCGCGCTCGGAACCACCGGCGAGCTCGACCGCCGCCGCGCCGAGCAGGCGCGCGAGTGGATGTGGTCCGAGGTCTCCGAGACGCTGATGGACTCGTTACGACACAACGAGCGCGTGTCGCAGCTCGCCGACCGCCTCGAGGCTGCCGTGACGGCGGGCGAGCTCCCGCCGGCCGCCGCCGCCCGCCAGATTCTCGACGCGTTCCTAGGCTCGGGCCGTTGACCAGCGAGACACAAGTCTTTACACTCTGAGGTACCTTCACTTCCCCGGCCGCTCGCCCCTCGCCGGGAGGAACCGATGCCCGCCACGCTCACGATCACGCCCTGGCCCGACCCGCTGCTCGACACGTTGGGCCACGACCCCCGTTCGCTGTACGTCGAGACGTTCTGGCTGCCGACGCTGGGCCCGACCGCCGTGCTCCTACTGCGCCACCTGGCCACCAAGTTCGACGAGTCGCCCTCGGGCGTCGAGCTGACCGTCGCGGACACGTCGCAAGCGCTCGGTCTGGGGCAGCGCGACGGCAACAGCTCCCCGATCGTCCGCACG
>JBKOZX010000327.1:0-2552 GCA_046726115.1 Actinomycetota bacterium
ACGTGAACCTGCGCGGCCCCGTCTTCCTCGTCCAGGAAGCGCTCCCCCACCTGCGCAGCAGCCGGTCCGCCGCGGTCGTCAACGTGATCTCGGCCGGCGCGTTCCTGCCCGCGCCGTTCCTGGCGACCTACGCGGCGACGAAGGCAGCTCTGCTCTCGTTCACGCGTTCGATGGCCGCCGAGTTCGCCCCAGTCGGCATCCGCGTCAATGCCCTGGCGCCGGGCTCCGTCGACACGGAGATGATGCGCAAGAACACGCCCGAGGCCCAGGAGCAGATGGCCAACTCGAGCTTCCAGCGCCGCGCCGCGCACCCCGACGAGATGATCGGCCCCGCCCTGTTCCTCGCGTCGGACGCCGCCAGCTTCGTCACTGGGCAGGTCGTGATCGCCGATGGCGGGCTCGTCGCCCGCTGACGGTCCTCTACCCTTGTGAGCTAGTGAAAGGCGACCGCGTCGAGATCCTGGTCGACACCGGCAACGACGTCCGGCGCTTCGAGGTCCGCGCCACCCGGGAGGGGCGGCGCGTCGACGTGGTGATCGCACGGGGGACGGTCGAAGTGGCCGAGCTCACCCGCGGCGGTCAGGTGGTGCGCTCGGCGCGCTTCATGGCCAGCCGGGTCGTGGCCGTCGTCGAGCATCCGGCCTCGGAGGTCGAGCTCGAGTAGGGAGCGCGTGGCTCGCGGGACCGGGAGGGCCGGGCAGGCGAAGTGGGAGTGCTACCCAGATCCGGGGGCTTTTCTCCCTTTTTTTGGGGGTATTCGAGGGAATTCGGGCCCGCTCAGGTGCGGGTGTCCTCGAGCCAGTCCGGCATGTCGATGGCCGGGTTCGGCAGCGGGCGGACGCCGCGCTCGGCCAGCATGCGCTCGTAGCCCTCGAGGTCGGCGGGGAACGACCTCGGGTCGCCCATCATCACCTCGAACAGCGTGACGCCCTCGGGCCCGGCGACGAAGGGGCCGAAGGTGTCGCCCTGGTCGAGGGCGATGTGGGTGCCGGCGGGGCAGCGGACGTCGCCGCAGGTCATCTCGCCCGCGAGCACGAACACGACGTGGTCGCTGTTGTGGCCGTGCGGCTGCACGATCATCCCGGGGTCCCACTCGGCGTAGAGCGAGAGGAAGCCGGGCGAGAAGTCCAGCCACTTCTCGCGCACCGACACGGTGCGTTCGCCGTGCTGCTGACGGCGGACCTCCTGCCACGAGAAGTCGTCGAGGTGCCGGATGCGCGGGCCGCCGGGCATGAGTCCCCTCTCATCTCGGAACGATCGGAGCCGAGACTACCGACCGCTGTGGACCGCAGAACCTCATCGTGCCCTCATATCCGCCATGCGATGGTGCCGTCGTGTCGGGGAGCGCGGATATGCGTGTCTCACCGACCACGGCGCGCGGTGAGGTGCCCACCCCGCCTCCTGCGCGCCGGAACTCGCGAGTGGTGTGGGCGGCGGTGCTCGGCATCATGGTGGTGGCGCTCGGCATCGAGTGCTGGGCGTTGTCACGTGACCTGCCGTATCCGGACGTCGACGAGCCGACGTTCGTCCGGCCCGCCGTCCACATCGCGTCGACCGGCGACCTCGACCCGCACTGGTTCGGCCATCCCGGGTCCACGACGATCTATCCCCTCGCCGGCCTGTACCACGGGTGGGACGTGGTCGCGCACGGCGCGCCCGTGTTCTCCCCCAACGCCGACCTCGCTCAGCGGTTCCAGGCGTCGCCGACCGCGTTCTTCATCATCGGCCGGCTCTGGTCGATCGCGTTCGCCATCGCCGCGATCCCGCTCGTCTTCCTGCTCGGCCGGCGTTGCTTCTCGACGACGGTCGGGCTCGCCGGGGCCGCGTTGTGGGCCCTCATCCCGGCCGCCGTGTCCTACGGCCGCGAGGTGCGCACCGACAGCGCGGGCGTGTTCTTCGCGCTCCTTGCGTTCCTGATGATCGTGCGGGTACTCGAGCGACCGACAGTGCGGAATCAGGCTCTGGCCGGTGTCGCAATCGGTGTCGGGATCTCGTCGCGCTACTTCCTCGTCACGCTCCTCCCCGTGCTCGTCGCCGCCGGCGTGATCGCGCTCCGGCGGCGCGTCCCGGGCGCTTCGATCAAGGGCATCGCGGCCGGCGTGGGCGCCACGATCACCGCGTTCGTGGTGACGACGCCCTACTTCATCCTCGACTGGACGACCGCCCGGCACAGCCTCGGAGCCGAGAACGGCGCGAGCGTCGGGCACGACGGCCTCTCGCCGCTCGGAAACTTCCGCTGGTATCTCGGCGACGCGCTGCCGAGGACGCTGTCGTGGCCGATCGCGTTGCTCGTGATGGTCGGCGTGGTCCTCGTGCTCCGGGGTCGGCGCGACGCCCCGCGCGACGTCCGCCAGCTGCTGCTCCTCGCGGCGAGCGCGTTCTTTCTCGTCGCCATCAGCACATCGCGGCTGCACTGGGAGCGGTGGCCCCTGCCGGTCCTGCCGATCCTCGTGCTGCTGGCGGCGCATGCGCTCGTTCGGCTCGTGTCGACCGTGCACGCACACGCCGGCCAGCCCATACCCGGGCCCGCGTTCGCAGCCGCCGCGGTCGTG
>JBKOZX010000328.1:0-7316 GCA_046726115.1 Actinomycetota bacterium
TCCTCCAACCGTGAGCCCACGGGCGGCTCCGCCCAGATACCCCGAAACGCCCTCAGACCGGGCGTAATTGGTATTATCGCCCCCGCCATTGTTCCCGCCATGCACGGGCCCGGCGGAGAACCTGGGGGATGAGAGTGGCGAAGGTCGCGACGCCCAGCCCGTCGAACGCGTCCGCGCAGCACGCGCGGCTCCGGTACATGCCGGCCCTCGACGGCATGCGGGCACTCGCCGTCGCCGCGGTTCTCCTGTACCACGGCGACGTCTCCTGGGCGCAGGGCGGATACCTCGGCGTCGACGCCTTCTTCGTCCTCAGCGGCTTCCTCATCACGGGCCTGCTCGTGTCCGAGTGGCACCGCTCGGGCCGGATCGCGCTGGCGGCGTTCTGGGCCCGGCGCGCGCGCCGGCTTCTCCCGACTCTGTTCCTCGTGCTCGCCGCCGTCGCCGCCTACGCCGCCGTGATCGCGGCGCCGACCGAGCTCGAGAACCTGCGCCGAGACGGCCTCTCGGCTCTCGCGTACGTCGCCAACTGGGGCCAGATCGCGTCGCACCAGTCGTACTTCGAGACGTTCGGGGCGCCCTCGCCGCTGCGCCACACGTGGTCGCTCGCGATCGAAGAGCAGTTCTATCTGGTGTGGCCGCTCCTCGTGTTCGGCGTGTTGCGCTGGCGCCGTGGCTCGCTGCGGTCGCTCGCCGCGGTGACCGGCGCGTTGCTCGTCGCCTCGGCGGTGTGGATGATGGTCCTGTACCGACCGGGTGTCGACCCGTCACGCGTGTACTACGGGACCGACACGCGCGCGCAGTCGCTGCTGATGGGCGCGCTCCTCGCGCTGCTGCTCGCCCGCCGGCGCCGCCCCTTCGGGGAGACGGCAACGCGCGCTCTGCACGGTGCCGCCATCCTCGCCGCGCTCTGGCTCGGATGGATCTGGGTGCACACATCGGAGCGGTCGGGCTGGCTCTACCGCGGCGGCTTCACGTTGTGCGCGGTCCTGGTCGCGATCGTGATCGCCAGCGTCACCAGTCGAGACCGGGGACCGTTGGGCGCGCTCCTCTCTCTCCGACCGTTCCGCTGGGTCGGCGAGGTGTCGTACGGCCTCTACCTCTGGCACTGGCCGCTGTACGTCTTCATCAGCGAGCAGCGCACCGGTCTGCAGGGGACGCCGCTCTTGGCCGCACGTCTCGCGGCCACCTTCGCGGTCGCCACCGCTTCCTTCTATCTGGTCGAGCGCCCGATCCGGCGCGGCGCGCTGCAGTCGTGGCATGTGCGCGTCACGACGCCGGCGACGGCCGGCTTCCTTGCCGTCGCGCTCGTGATGACGACGGGCGGCGCGGTGACGCCGCTGTCGGAAGTCGCGGCCGCCGACATCCGTCCCCCGCCGACGGCGCCCGCGACCCCGCCCGGGCAGATGGGGCCGGTGCGCGTCCTCGTGGTGGGGGATTCGGTGGCCAACAGCATGGCGCCCGGTCTCGAGCGGGCCGGGCCCGCGCAGGGCCTGACGGTGTGGACTGCGACGGTCGACGGCTGCGGGATCACCCAGGACGTCGGTGAGCAACGCGTGTGGGGCTGGGAGCCGGCGCGCCCGGCGTGCTCACCCGGCTGGCGCCAGCGGTGGCCGGGCCAGGTCAGTCAGTTCAATCCCGACGTCGTGGTCGTGCTGCTCGGCACCGACGACGCCTTCGACCGCAGGATCGACGGGCAGGAGATCGACTTCGACACGCCCCAGGGGGACGACCTGACGCGCAGCGACCTGCAGGAGGCGTTCGGCGTCCTGTCGGCGGGCGGCGCCCGCGTCGTCGCGCTCACCACGCCCTACAGCGTCATCGGCTGGCCCCGTCAGGTTCGGCTCGATCGCTCGGCGTACAACTCGGCGTGGGTCGACCGATGGAACAACGACTTGCGCGCGGTCGCCACCCGGAACCCGGGGACGGTGTCGATCGTCGACCTCAATCATCTCTTGTGCCCCGGCGGCGCGTGGACCGAGACCGTCGACGGCGTGGATGTCCGCAGGTTCGACAAGATGCACCTGTCGGACGCGGGCGCCGATCTCGTGGCGAATTGGCTCGGCCCCCAGCTCGTGCGTCTGGCCCGCGCGCCGGCTCCGACCGCGAACGCGTCGGTAGGTGCTCCCGGCTGAGCCGTTGGCGTCAGCGACGCTCTTAGGCGTGGGTCGGTGATGCCAGAACCCGGGCGGGTGTCTCCCGCCTGCGCCGGATGCCGGCGATCGCCGCCATGGTCACGGCGAGCGTCGCGACGCCGCCGATCCACAAGCCGGCGCGCGGCCCGAGCTGCTGCGACGCCCACCCGATGATGGGGCCGCCGATCGGCGTGCTGCCCAGGAACGCCACTGTGAACAGCGCCATCACCCGCCCGCGCATCTCCGGCGCGCACTCGGTCTGGAGCACGCCGTTGGCCATGGCGGTGAACGCGATGCCGGCGGCGCCGACCGGGACGAGGACGAGCAGCTCGAGGGCGAGCGTGGGTGCAAACGCCGCCGCGACCAACGCGCCGCCGTAGGCGAGCGCGGCGGCGAGCACGAACCGGCGCGTGGCCTTCGCCTCGTGCGCGCTGACGAGCGCGCCGACGACGGAGCCGATGCTCATGGCCGCGTACAGGATCCCGAGCGTGCCGGCGTTGCCGCCGAAGGTCTGCTTGGCGAGGAGCGGTAGGACGACCTGGAAGTTGAAGGCCAGCGTGCCGATGACGGCAGTGAGCACGAGCGGCAGCCGCAGCGCCGGCGTCGACCACGCGTACCGAAGGCCCTCGCGCAGCTGACCTTTGCGCTTCGGCACCGGGTCGACGGCGAAGAACTCGCTCCGTCGCATCAGCACGAACGCCATGACGGCTGCCCCGTACGACAGCCCGTTGGCGAAGAAGCACCACGAGACGCCCACCCCGGCGATGACGAGGCCCGCGATCGCGGGACCGATCACCCGGGCGGCCATGAACATCGCGCTGCTGAGGCTCACCGCGTTGCTGACGTGCTCGGGGCCGACCATCTCGACCACGAACGCGCGCCGGGCGGGGTTGTCGAGGGCGTTCACTCCGCCCAGCCCCAGCGCGAGCACGTAGATCATCCAGAGCTGCACGACGCCCAGCGCGGTCACGGTGCCGAGGACGAGGGCGAGCAAGCCTGCGGCCGCCTGCGTGCCGACGAGCAGGCGGCGCTTGTCGACCCGGTCGGCGACGACACCGCCCCAGGCGCCCGCCAGCAGCACCGGCGTGAACTGCAACGCGACGGTCACGCCGAGCGCGACGCCGCTGCCCGTGAGCTGCAGGACGAGCCACGCCTGGGCGATCGACTGCATCCACGTCCCGCTCGTCGAGATCAGCTGGCCGGCGAAGTACAGGCGGTAGTTGCGGACGCTCATCGAGCGGAAGGTATGGCGCGTCGCGCGCAGCAGGCGGGTCACGGCCGATCCAGACCTCCACCCTCTTCGAGGACGCGCTCGAGGATCGTCGCCGCCCGCTCGAGCGTCGCCCGCTCGTCGGGATCGAGCGCCGCAAGCTGCTGCTCGAGGTATGCGGTCTTGCGCGAGCGGCTCTCCGCGAGGAGCCGTCGCCCGTGCGCGGTGATCTCCACTCGGGCCACACGGCGGTCGCGAGTGTCGGTGCGGCGCCGGACGAGCTGCTGCTCCTCGAGGCGGCCGACGGCGGCGGTGATCGTGGGCGGCTGCACGCGCTCGACCGCGGCGAGCTCGCCCAGTGTGATCGGTCCGTCGCGCTCGATCGTCCCGAGCGCGGCGAGCTGCGTCGGCGAGGCCGCCGTCTCGGCGTGCTGGCGCAGGCGGCGCGCCAGCCGCGTGACGATCAGGCGCATGCGGGCCGGCAGCGCCGGCGGGGCGGACTTCGTGGCTGCGGGCAATCGTGTCATCTCTTCGACCAACTAGTTAGTCTATCGAAGTATTCCTGGGGCTCATAGGCTGGCGAGAGCCGTCCCGAGGCGCTTGACGAAGGGTGACGGTCGACGCAAACTGCCCTCTGAGCAACTTGCACGTTGTGTGAATTTTTGGGTCCTGACCGGGGGGCGTCCCATGACCACGAACGAGCGAACCGTCGGCCGGTACCTGCGCTGGCTGCTGGCGGCACTCTCGGTTGGTGCGGCGTTCATTCACTTCGCCGTGAGCGGCGAGCACTACGACGTGTCGTGGCTGCACGGCAGCTTCTTCGCCGTGATCGCGTGGCTCCAGCTGGCGTGGGCGGTCGGTGTGATCCTGCGCCCCTCCCGACGGCTGCTGAGTGCGGGCGTGGTACTCAACGCGGGGATCATCGGCGTGTGGGCGATGTCGCGCATCTGGGGAGTCCCGGTCGGCCCGGACGCGTGGACACCCGAGACCGTGAGCCTCGCCGACGCGCTGTCGTCGGGCTTCGAGGCCGGCATCGTGGCCCTGTCACTCGCGGTACTCGTACGACCCGCGCTCGCGTCGCAGAAGATGCGCCCCGTGGTCGGTGCGCCGGCATTCGGCATCGCGGTGTTGGGCGTCGCGGTGGTCTCGTCGATGGCGGTTGCACCGGCGTTCGCGGCCAGTCACAGCCACGGCACCGCCGCGGACGGCCACACACACAGCCACAGCGCCACAGCCGACGGCGGAGCCGCGGGCGGCCATTCGCACGGCGCCATCGTCAGCAACGCCCCGCGCGGCGACACGCCCTGCGAGCAGTCGGGACCGCCGGCATCTGCGGGTCAGATCTCGAGCGCAGGCGGGCACGGGCACCGCGGCCCGGTGCAGTGGCAGACGATCTCCGATCGCGCCACGCGTGACCAGCTCGGGCAGCAGCTCGACACCGCCCACCAGGTCACCTTGCAGTACCCGACGGTGGCGGACGCCGAGGCCGACGGGTACCACATGGTCACCGGGTACGTGCCGTGCATCGGCGCGCACTACATCAAAGTGAGCAACATGATCGGCGGCTTCGACCCGGCCAAGCCGTCGATGCTGCTGTACGACGGCACGAGTCCCGACTCCAAGATCGTCGGCCTGAGCTACTCGATCCTCGGCGACCCCAACACGCCGCCCGATGGCTTCGCGGGGCCGAACGACCCGTGGCACAAGCACGACAGCAACGGCGGGCTGTGCATGAAGGGCGGCGTCGTGGTCGGCGCCGAGAGCACGAGCGACTCCGAGTGCGCGGCGCGCGGCGGCAAGAAGACCGCGCTCCACAACCTCTGGATGATGCATGCGTGGGTCGCCGACGCGTGGCAGAGCTCGTGGGGCATCTTCAGCGCCGAGAACCCTGACCTCGGCGGGAAGATCGGCGACATCAACGCCACGCCCGACGCGGCGTCGAGGAAGCAGCTCGCCGGCACCACGGTGAAGGACTAACGCGCCCGCGGCGCAGCCGACTCGGCGCGTCAGGGCCGCCCCGCGAGATGAGTGGGGCACCTGCGTCAGGGGCCTGGGTTTCCCCGGCCCCGGATCGAGACGATGGTGGGCTGGAGCACGTGCGCTCGCACGTGCGACCGGGGAGTCAGAAGAGCGGCGACCACGCGGTCGTGCGCAGGAGCTTGCTCTCCCAGTCGTCGCGCACGCCGAGCGCGTCGTGCATCCACGTGCCCGGCGCCCGGTACTCGGGCGGCACCTCGGTCGTGACGAGTGGCGTGATGCCCTTCGGCTCGACGACCTTCTGCCACAGCACGACCTCGCGCCAGCGGCCGGAGCCCCACGCGGGACGCAAGACGGCCTGGAGCTCGAGGAGCGAGCGCCCGGTGCGGCCCCCCTCGGCCAACGAGGGCGCGTAGTTGGTGCGGGCCGCCTCGAGGTACTCGTCGATCCCGCCCTCGTAGGGCCAGGCGGTGTCTTCCATGAACAGCGTGAGCGGGTGGTGGCCGCTCGTCGGCACTCCGGCGAGGTCCACGTCTTGGAGCGGCGACCACGGCACGGGGACGAGCGTCTTGGCGGCGACCCGGTGGCGGAGCCTGTCGATGTCGCTCGCCCACGGCCGGAGGTCGCCGTCGTGGAGGCGGAGCATCAGCTGCTCCCAGGCGGCGCCGTCGCGAACCGCGGTGAGCGTCACGACGTTGTAGGCCCGCCCCGTGCCGTGCGCCTGATGGAGGAAGTAGAGGAGGCGGGCGTCGTCGCCCTTGGCCAGCGCCGGCATCCAACCGTCCCGGTACGCGGCTTCGAACTCCTCCTCTCGGCGGCCCGCGACCTGGTGCACCTCGTGCAGGAACAGCATCGATCCTTGCCCCCCGACGTCAGCTACTGGGCGAGGAGCCTACGCAGGATGTCGTCGAGCGCGTCGTCCGCCAGGGCTCGGAGCTCGTCGTCGGTGCGGTCCTGGATGGGGTGCGCCACGAAGACACGGGCCGGGTCGGCCCCGAGCGCGCCGGCTTGCGCCTCGGCGGCGTCGACGAACTCGCTCGACGCGATCATCACGCCGGGGACGCCGCCACTCTCCAGGTTGACGATGTCGTGCACACTGCACGACGTGCACGAGCCTCAATCGGCGAGTGCCTCGATCACCACGTCGCACTGCGTCCCGATCTCGTGGCGCAGGTCGATCGGAGCCGGCTTCGAGAACGTCGGCTTCGAGAACCGTCGGACCTGCAACCCCCGCCCCGCGAGCTGCTCCTCGAGCCGATCGAGGAACACGTCGCCGCGCGGCTTCGAGATGTCCAACAGCGCGATCGTCCGGCCGTCGAGCGACGCCGGTCGCGGTGACCGCTCCCTCGTGGGCGCGGCCCGCTCGCCGGTGGGGTCGAGCACGACGCGTGAAGCGCTCACGGTGTCACCTCCCGGGTGACGGGCTGGCTGCCGCCGGGCCCGTTGATCCAACCGCCAATGATGGCCGAGAACAGCCCGGCGCCGCCGCCGGCGTGCACGAGCAGCAGGCCGTCGTCGCGGAACTTCGGCACACTCGCGCCGGCCAGGCCCTCGGGCAGGCCCTCGGCGATGCCGCCCGCGCCGCGAACCGCGTCGTCGCCCTCCAGCTGCAGGTGCGCGACCAGCTCCTCGCGCACCCGTGCCTTCGACCAGCCGGCGTCGCGGAACCGGCGCCCGTGCTCCGGTGAGACGACGAGGACGGTGTCGAAGCCGAGCGCCAGCTTCGGATGCGGGACCGCGCGCAGGCACGAGGCCAGCGAGCGCGCGAGCGAGTCGGGTGTGCGGCTGAGCTGGTCGACGACGCCGCGGACGCCGTCTCCGGCGAACAGCGTCACCGCCGACGAGTCCGCGGGCACGCCCCGCTCGACGTGCAGCGGCTCCCACGGCGAACCTGCCTCGTCCTCGGCGAAGCAGAACGTGTACTTGCCGGGGTTGCCGAGCGTTGCCCGGTCGACGCCGCCGGGACGGCCGCCGCCGACGTTGCGCACGACGAGCTG
>JBKOZX010000329.1:0-1923 GCA_046726115.1 Actinomycetota bacterium
GAGCTCGAGGCCGCCGCCAACCGCACCGCACACCACCTCCTCGAGCAGGGGGTGGGAGCCGGCGACCACATCGGCATCTACGGCGCCAACAGCCGCCAGTGGGTGCTGGCGATGCTGGCCGCGTTCAAGATCCGAGCCGTCCGAAGTCGGCGTGCGCGCCCGGCGCGGCCTCGAACGTCGGGTCGGCGAGCGTGACCCCCTCCGGTTCCTGACGGACCTCGACGGGAGGCGGCAAGGGACCGGCATTCGCGGTCGGCGCGGCCGTAGCCGCACCCGCGTACCCGGATGAGACGACGACCGAGACGGCCGACAGGACGGTCGCGAGCAACGCCGATCGCCTCACAGCACTCATACCCCGACGCCCCCACCGAGGTTCCGCCGTCTGACGCCCTATCAGAACGTGTTCTAGTCTCGGGTCGTGGAATTCAACCTCGCCGACCTCTTCGAGAACGCGGCGGACCACTTCGGCGAGCGGGAGTACGTGGTCTGCGACGGCAAGCGGCGCAGCTACAGAGAGATGGAGGAGCGGGCGAACCGGCTCGCCCACCATCTCGCCGCCCAGGGCGTCGGCCCCGGCGACCACGTCGGCATCTACGCCTACAACTCGGTCGAGTGGATCGAGACCCTGTGGGCCGTGTTCAAGCTGCGGGCGGTCTGGGTCAACATCAACTACCGCTACGTCGAGGACGAGCTGCGGTACCTGTTCGACAACGCCGACCTCGTCGCCCTCGTGTTCCAGCGGGAGTTCGCTCCCCGGGTCGCCGGCGTGCTCGACGAGCTGCCCATGCTCCGCCACGCCATCGTGATCGAGGACGGCAGCGGCGCCGACCTCAGCGGCCTCGACGCCGTCGAGTTCGAGGACGCGATGGCGTCCGGCTCACCCGAGCGCGACTTCGGTCCCCGATCGTCCGACGACCGCTACATCCTCTACACCGGCGGCACCACCGGGATGCCCAAGGGCGTCGTGTGGCGCCACGAGGACGTCTTCTACGCGCTCGGCGGCGGCATCGACGTCGTCGGCGGCACGCGGGTCGACCGTCCCGAACAGATGGTGGAGAAGGGCCTCGGGCAGGGACCGACCACGTCGTTGCCGATCGCGCCGCTGATGCATGGCGCGACGCAGTGGGGCGTCATGGGCGGCAGCTTCGTCGGCAACAAGATCGTTCTCGTGTCGAAGTTCGACCCGCACCGTGTGTGGCAGCTCGTCGGCGAGGAAGGCGTCAACCTCATCATGATCACGGGCGACGCGATGGGCCGTCCTCTCATCGAGACGTTCGAGCAACGCGGCGACGAGTACGACCTGTCGACGCTCGTCGCCGTCGGCAGCACGGCGGCCGTGTTCTCGCCGTCGGTGAAGGACCAGTTCTTCGAGCGGTTCCCGAAGCTCGTCCTGTCGGACGCGGTCGGCGCGTCCGAGAGCGGCGCCAACGGATACACGCTCGTCCAGCAAGGCAAGACCGCGATGAAGGGCGGGCCCACCGTGAACGCGGTGCGCGACTCCGTCGTGCTCGATGACGACCTGCGCGAGGTCGAGCCAGGTTCCGGCGTCGTCGGCAAGCTCGCCCGCAAGGGCAACATCCCGATCGAGTACTACAAGGATCCCGAGAAGACGGCGGGCACGTTCCTCACCGCGCCGGACGGCACCCGCTACGTGATCCCCGGCGACTTCGCCACGATCGAGGCCGACGGCACGATCACGCTGCTGGGCCGGGGGTCGGTGTCGATCAACTCCGGCGGCGAGAAGATCTTCCCCGAGGAGGTCGAGGCGGCGGTGAAGTCGCACCCGGCGGTGTACGACGCGGTCGTCGTCGGGATCCCCGACGAGCGCTGGGGTCAGCGGGTCGCGGCCGTCGTGCAGCCGCGCGACGGCGCCTCGCCCACGCTCGACGATCTCCAGGCGCACTGCCGGACGAAGCTCGCCGG
>JBKOZX010000330.1:0-9457 GCA_046726115.1 Actinomycetota bacterium
CACTACGCCCTCACATTGCGGGCGTGGGTCGCGAACCTCGAGGCCAACTGGGACGCGTGCGTGGCCGACGCCGGCCGCGCCCGAGCCCGGATCTGGCGGCTCTACATGGCGGCGTCAGCGCTGCAGTTCGAGACGAACCGCACGCAGGTGCACCAGGTGCTCGCAGTCAAGCCCGACCGGGGGCACAGCGGCCTTCCACTCCGGCCGCGCTTCCAGTAGCTCCCGCTAGCTCTTCGGGAACCGCGCCGCCAGCCAGTCGAGCACCTGCTGCGCGGCCTGCTTTCCGGCCGGCGTGAGCGTGCCCGACGTGTCCTGATCGAAGTCGCGACCGGCTCCGGCCACGAGCTCGAGCGTCACGTCCTTGCCGGCGTTCTGGAGCGCGTCACGGAACGCCGTCGCCGACGCGACGAACTCGTCGTTGTCCGCGTCCCCCTGGACGAGGAGGGCGGGGCCGGCGGCGTCCGCCGTGTGCGCGATCGAATTCGCCTTCGCGTACCGCTCCTGCACCTTGGGATCGGAGCTGTCGGGCGGCCCGCCGTAGTAGATGGTCGGATCCTTCTGCGTGCCGTCATAGAGGCCATAGAAGCCGATGAACGCGGCGGGCTTGTCGCTCTGGTTCGCGTAGTGGCGAGGCCCGTCGAAGAACGGGTCGTCGGGGGTGACTTCGGCCTGCGCACCGAGCGCAGCCCCGGCGTCGAACCCCTGCACGACGATGTGGTCGGGGTCGACGCCCAGCGCGCCGGCGCGGCCGCGCAGGTACTGCACGGCGGCCTTCACGTCCGTCTGCGGCTTCGGGTACGTGCCCGGCGGGCCCGTGACGGAGTAATCGATCGCGAGCGACGGATAGCCGTTCTGGGCGTAGAAGTTCGCCCAGCCCCGCATCTGCTTACGGCTGCCCGCCTGATCGTCGGGGTGCGCGAGCACGATGATCGTGTCGGCGTGCTGGCGCGGGAGCACGAGGTCGCCCTTGTGCTTCGGCCCGCCCGGCGGCGTGTACACGACGGTCTTGCGCACGACGGCGTCGGGCTTCGTCGTGCTCGACGGCGTCGTCGTGCTCGGGGCCGGCGCGGCGGTGACGGTCGGCGGAGGCGTCGTGCGGGTCGTCCTCGGCGGGACGGTGATCGGGGGTGGCGGCGCGGTGGTCGGACCCGCAGGTGGGAGCGGCGGGACAGGCACGGTCTGCGGCGCGACAGTCGTCGGCGTCGTGGCGGGGGCGGTCGTCGCGGTGGTCGTCGACGAGGGCGCGCTCCGCCGCGTCGAGCGGTCGGACGTCGAGTCCGAGCCGCACGCGGCGAATGCCACCGCTCCCGCAAGAACGAGCACTCCCGCAAGCGCGACTGCGAACGCGACCCGCCTGGATCTCACACGGGAAGTGTGCCCTACGCGGCGCGCTTCGGAACGGCGCGCGCGTCAGGAAGACTCGTGATCAGGGAAGTGGCGCTCGAGCCAGTTGATGACGCGCCGGGAGGACAGGAGACCCCGGGGTGTGAGCTTCCCGTTATTGATGTCGAAGCCGTGGGTTGCGCCCGGGACGACTTCGAGGTCGACGTCGCCGCCGGCGGCCCGCAGTGAGTCGGCGAACTCGGTGGACTGCTTCACGGGCAGCGGGTCGATGTCGCCATGGAAGAGCAGCACGGGACCGGTGGCGGCGGCAGCGCGGGCGTCGCTGTCAGCCACCTTCCAGCGGGACCGCACGGCGGGGTCGCTGCTGTTGGCACGGCCGCCGTAGTACCGGTCGGCCTGGAACTGGTAGCCGTCGTAGTACCCGTAGAACCCGACGAGCCCGGCGATGCGGTCGGTCGGGCTCGGCCAGCGCGTCGGGCCCGCGAGCGCGGGATCGTCCGGCCCCACGAGGAGCTGCGCGCCGATGCGGGCACCGGCCGAAAATCCCTGCACGACGATGCGCTCCGGGTCGATGCCGAGGTCGCCGGCGTGGCGACGTAGGTACTGCACAGCCGCCTTCACGTCGGATTCCGGCTGCGGGTAGACGGGTGCCGGGGTGTTGTCGTCGAAGATGAAGTAGTCGGCGGCCAGCGTCACGTACCCCGCTTTGGCGAAGACGTCCTGCCACGCGTGCACCTCGCCGCGGCCGCCCCGAAACCCGCCGCCGCCGTGTACGAGCACGACCGCGGTGCGGTGGCGCAGCGGCGGGACGCGCAGGTCGCCGAGCACCTCGCGCGTCCGGGGCGGCGTGAACACGACGGTGCGCCGCCCCGGCGCCCCGACACCCGACGTGATCCGCCGGGGACCGGCGTCGCGAGCGCTTCCGGACTCGCTGCACGCGGCGAGAATCAGCGCCGCGCACACGAGCATGACCGAGCCGCGCTTCACGCGTGGTGAGTCTAGGAGCCGGTCTCCTCGACCGTGTCGCCGACGCGCAGCGTCCCGCCCTCGAGGATCTCCGCCCGGAGGCCGGCCCGGTGCACGAGCGCGCGGCGCACCCCCGGACGAGTGAGACCTTCGAGGTACGTGCACGGCTCTGCGAGCCGGACTCCACGCAGCGTCACATCACCGACCCGGAAGGTCCGGTCGACCAGATGATTGAGCGGCACGCCTTCGGTGACGACGTTGCGACGGGTCTCGTGCTCGCCGAGCTCGATCTCGTGCTCGCGGCCGGCGGCGACGACTGCCTCGCGCTCGACCAGCGTGATCGCGCGCTTCCCGTTGTCGTCGGCGCCGGTGTACTTGCCCGCGCTGGCGGCGTAGCGATCGCCCTCGAGCCCGACGCCGGCGATCGCCTCTACGCCGTCCCGCGGCTCCATCGGCGCGCCCTCCTCGGGTGCCGTGTAGATGGCGACAACCTGCCCGCGGAACATGTACGTCAGTCTGGCATGCCCCGCGAGGCAGGTTGCCGGCGTTTTCCGAGGAGGCGGACTTTCGCGTTACCCGGCTACGCGGCGCGTTCGCGCTGGGGAGCGGGTGCCCTCTCGGCCTGCGCCGGCGCGCGGCAGTGGACGCGGTTGGTCGTTCATCGCTTACCTCCGCCCAGGGGCTCCTCCCAGGGGAAGGCCAACCTGGAGCCACTCGCACCAGCCGGTGCCGGTGCCGTGGCTGGTTGTGTACGCGCACAGCGCGCGGGGGAACCGGGAAGTTCGGCCGTCGGGCGCGACGAGCGGGACCGGCGCGGCGGCCAGCACCTCGACGTCGACCTCGAGCTCGTGGTCGATCACATAGCGGGCCGCGGTGGGGATGTCGTCCTGCCCGAGATGCGTCTCGAGCAGGAGGTGCTCGACCGGCCGCACGCCTTCCCCGTCGCGCCAGACGTATCCCCACCCGCCGTCCATCTCGTCGGCCCTGACGACGTTGGCAGCGAAGGAGTCCCCGATCTGGAACGAGGTCCAGTGCCAGCCCCAGACCCACCAGTCGCGATCGCCCCACGAGTGGTCGCGCTCGCCCCGCCCTTCGAACGCGATGCGCTCCCGGCCGATCAGCAGGTCGCCGTGCACGATCCCGGCGTGCTGGTAGTGGGCGGTGGGGTTGTCGTCGGGGTACGGGTAGTCGTAGACGGGCGTCGACGCCTCCCACTCGAGGTCGAGGCCGACCGGGAGCCGCTCGCCGATCTCGCCCCGGTAGGCATCGCCGGGCTCGTCGAGGCGGACGCCGAACGCCTCGAGGCCGAGGCCCCAGTGCTCCATCGGCGTCTCGCACACGCACTCGGCCCACAGCCCGTCGGCCCGGACGTCGAGCGCGCTCCCGCGCGGCAGCGGAACCTCGTGGTCGCGCACGACGACGAGCCCGTGCACCGGCGACACGATGTACGCCCAGTACCACGCGACCTGCTGGTTGGGATAGAGGCCGAGGCGCACGTACCCGCCGGTGCCGTCGGCGCGGGAGAAGTCGAAGTACCAGGACTCGTTCCAGTAGAGGCCGGGCCCCGGCTCGTGGCGGCCCTCGTCGGCAGGCGTGCTCGTGATCACGACGCCGCCGTCTCGGGGACGGGCGTGTAGTACGGGACGGAGTCGTCGGTCTCGACGCTCGGCATCCGCTCGAGGGTGGCCAGGCCCTCGTACACGTCGAGGCTGTCCCGGGGCACGGTCCAGTCGAGGTGGTCGTCCACGCCCGCCGTCTCGGCGAACGGACGCAGGAACGTGAAGTACACGTACGCGCCGGCGTCGAGCTTCTCCTTGCGGGTCATGCCCGCGATCCGGCGGTACAGGTGCCGCTGCGCGTTCTTCACCGCCGTGGTGACGCCGTCGAGCTCGCCGGGCGGAACGGGCGCGAGCGATCCGCCGTCTGTCGTGAACACACCGGCGGCGGAGACGTGGGCGAAGTAGTCCGGCGGGTCCGTGATCGACGTCCCCCAGTCGTTCGCGGTGACGCGCACGCCGCCGTCGAGCACGAGCGCGACGGTGAGGTTCGAGTACGGCAGACCCCCGCACACGTCCCGGCTCCACGGGAAGTGCCCGACGCCGAATCGGTTGAAGTCCCGGACGAGCAGGACCCGCCCGTCGGCGAGCAGATACGGACCCGTGTCCTGGTAGCCGGCGCGCGTGTCGAAATAGAGGAGGAACAGGAACGTCGTGAGGACCCGATTCATTCGGACCAGGTGCTCCAGTGCGTCGCCTTCGACGGCCGACGACCCCGCCACGAGCGCGTCGACGACATCCTCCGCGTAGCGC
Source organism: Actinomycetota bacterium (assembly GCA_046726115.1). Lineage (GTDB taxonomy): Bacteria > Actinomycetota > Acidimicrobiia > IMCC26256 > JACDBD01 > JALZAA01. Next base: position 4,620 of record JBKOZX010000330.1, read on the forward strand.
GGCACGCAGAGCCCGGCATCCCACGCCTGGACGTGGCCGTCGCCGCGGAACGCAGTGGCGGCGCGCTTCCAGAAGTCGAGCACGGTCGCCAGTGCGGGGACGTCACGGTCGAGGTCGACGAGGCCGAACGGCGCCAGAACCTGCCGGCCGAGCAGCGGGAAGTTGGCGATCGACCACAGGTGGACGGCGTCGATCTGGCTGCCCGGTTCCCGGCCCGCTTCCCCGAGCTCCTCCGGGGACGCGGCATCGGTGATCACGTCGATCATCTCGGGGTAGCGCCGGTAGCACTCGATGCACGCGATGAGGATGTACGCGGTGACGGGGATCAGCGCGGACTCGAGCGCGGTCCGCTCTGCCGTCATCGCGCTCGAGATCTTCCCGTGGTACAGGATCCAGCGATTCACCTCTTCCTTGTGCATGGGGGCTGACTCGTCCACGACGGCGCTAACCACGAACAGCGCGCAGCAGGCCGTCGTCGCCGGTGCAGTCGACCTCGACGCGGTCGCCGTCGGCCGGCTCGGCGTCCAGCGTGGTTCCCATGATGCACGGGACCTGGTACTCGCGGCTCACGATCCCGATGTGGCTGACCGGCGTGCCCGACAGGCACACCACCGCAGCCAACTCGTCGAAGAGGGGTGCCAGGAAGGTCGCGCCGGCGTCGGTCACACACGCGACGATGCCGCTCGCCGACAGGTCCATGAGCTCGAGGACGTCCTCAGGATCCTCGAGGCGCCGCCACTCGCCCTGGACGGGCCCGGCCTCGAAGACCTTGGTGCCGCGGCCGATGACCCCGTCGACGCCCGCCCCGGTGGTCTCCCCCATGCGCCGGACACTATCGGTCCACCGCGCGCGCGAGCCGGGGTGCGCGATCCTCTCCCTCGTGAGCTCGCGGGATGATCACGTGACGCACCTGCGCGAACTGCGCGAACGGCAGCGCTTCGAACCGGGGTCGACGGAAGAGACAGCAGCGGCCCGCGCCTACCAGGCATTCCTCCCGCTCAATCGCGAGGCGCTCCAGCTCTGCACCGATTGGCAGGTGCGCCCGGGTGGTGCTCGCAACGACCACGACGATGCGGGGTACGACTGGTCCGTGATCGCCCGGCTCGAAGCCCTCGACGACCGGGCCGGTCCCCTGCTGCGCCGGCTCGGCGACGCGGTGCCGCGCTTCGAGCCGTATCGCGACCGCCTGCGCGCGGCGCGCCGGCGCGTCGTGGACGGGGAGCACGACTGGCTGACGTCACCCCGTGTCGACTCGTACCACACGGTTTGGATGGAGCTGCACGAGGACCTCCTCGCCGCGCTCGGGCGTGAACGCGGGCGCGACGGCGACGACGACAGGAAGGGCGAGGAGCAGCAATCGTGACCACCGCGTTCGAAGGGCGGGAGCGGCGGCTCGACGCCGACGGCTTCGACGTCCACGCCGTCGAGTGGGGTGCCGGCGCCACCCGGGTGTTGCTCGTGCACGGGCTCGGCGGCCACACCATCAGCTGGGAGCCGGTCGGGCTCGCGCTCGCGGACTCCTTGCAGGCGACGGTGACGGCTGTCGACCTCCCCGGGTTCGGCCTCACGCGCTTGCCCCCCGGGCGGCGCGCAACGCTCGGCACGCACGGCCGCGTGCTGCGAGCGCTCCTCGAGCAATCCGGCTCCGCGGTGGTCCTCGGCAACTCGATGGGCGGCGCGCTCGGTCTCGGCCTCGCCGCCCGGCGGCCGGACCTCGTGCGCGCCCTCGTGCTCGTCGACCCGGCGCTGCCGCGACCCGCCGTGGAGCCCGCGCAGTGGCGGGCAATGGCGCGTCTGGCACCCATGCTCGTGCCGCCGCTCGGATCGCGCTTCCTGGTGGCCCGGGGACGGGTCCTGGGGCCCGAGCGGCTCGTGGACACCACGCTCGGCTGGACGCTGTGCGACCCGACCCGGCTCGACCCCGCGCTGCGACGCCGGCTCATCGAACTCGCCACCACCCGCCAGTCGTTCCCGGAGGCGCCGGCGGCGTACGCGGAGTCGGCGCGGGCGTTGTTCTGGTACGTGACGCGCCGCATGCGCGCCGACGAAGCGCGAGTGACCGCTCCCACGCTGATCGTGCACGGCGACCGCGACCAGTTGGTACCGCTCGCCGCCGCCCGTGCCCTCGCCGCGCGCCGGCGGGAGTTCGCACTCGAGGTCATCGACGACTGCGGGCACGCGCCACAGCTCGAGGCGCCGGACCGGTTCCTTGCCGCCACCGTGCCGTGGCTCGCGAGCACGCTCGCGGCGCGCTGACGTGCCCGCCGCCAACGTGCTCACCGAGCCGGTTCGGCAGTTCGTCGACGAGGTCACTGCCGTGCTCGCGAGCCTGCAACAGGGGGCCGGGAAAACGGCGGCTCCGCCGACGGGCGCGCTCGAGCGGGACGCCGCGCTCGAGGCTCAGGCGATCGCGGCGGCGGTGATCGCAAGCGACGGTCGCTACAGCGACACCGAGCTCCGCTCGTTCGCCGCCGCGCTGGCCCCATGGTTCGACTCGCTGCGCGGTGCAACGCCGCAGCAACTGCGCAACGGCGACGCGATCCGCCAGTACCGCGCGTGGCCGATCACGCCGTCCCCGCTGTTCGAGACCGTCGTCACCGCCGACGGCCGCAACGGGACGAACAATTCGTGGCGCTATTACCAAGCCGCCTTGCGGGTGGCGCACGCGGGCGCGGCGCTCGACGAGGTGCCCACGCGCGAGCGGCTCCTCGCAGTCGACACGCTCCGCACGATGATGCTGCGGCGGCTGGCGGCGGCGAAGATCGAGCGGCCGGCCGAGATGCCGCGGGGCGTCGGCGAGCCCGAGCCGGTCGAGGACCGCCGGGCACCGGCGGCGCGCCCGCTCGACGAGCTGCTCGCCGAGCTCGACGCGCTGGTCGGGCTGGCGGCGGTGAAGACCGAGGTGCGGTTGCTGACGAACCTCATCCGGGTCGAGAACCTGCGGCGCGAGCGCAAGCTGCCCGTCGTCGACCAGAGCCGCCACCTCGTGTTCGTCGGCAACCCCGGGACGGGCAAGACCACGGTGGCGCGGCTGCTGGCCGAGATCTTCCACACGCTCGGCGTGGTGTCGAAGGGACAGCTCGTCGAGACGGACCGGTCGGGGCTGGTCGCGGGCTTCGTCGGGCAGACGGCGCCGAAGGTGAACGACGCGACCCGGCAGGCCCTGGGCGGTGTGCTGTTCATCGACGAGGCGTACGCGCTCGTGTCCGGCGGCGAGCAGGACTTCGGCAAGGAGGCGATCGCCGCGCTGCTGAAGCAGATGGAGGACCACCGCGACGACCTCGTCGTGATCGTCGCCGGGTACCCGTCGCCGATGACGGTGTTCCTCGACGCCAACCCCGGCATCCGCTCGCGGTTCCCGAAGACGCTCGAGTTCCCCGACTACACCGCCGACGAGATGGTCGACATCTGTGTGTCGATGGGGCGGTCCAGTCACTACGAGCTCGACGAGTCAGCACGCGAGCGGCTCCGGGCGTGGCTGGCCCGCCAGCCGCGAGGGCCGAGCTTCGGGAACGCCCGTCTCGTCCGCAACGCGTTCGAGCAGGCCGTGACCCGCCAAGCGAGCCGAGTCGTCGACATGCCGTCCGTGACGGACGATCAGCTCGTCACGCTCACCGCCGCCGACATACCGGAGTAGCAAGCACCTAACCTCCCGTCGTGCGACGGGTAGGCGCGGCGGTTGCGGCGGTGGGGCTGGTGCTCGTCGCGCTGGCGGTGAAGGGCGAGTGGCCGTTCGGTGGCGGGGGTGGCGGCAACGGCGGGGGCGGATCCGTCCGCCTGCTGTGCACAACGGAGCTCGAGGCTGCGTGCACGCAGCTCGCCGAGCACGACGGCGACGTCACGGTCACGGTCGAGCCGGCGGGGACGACCGCCCAGTCGCTCGTCTCACTCCCCGACAACCAGCGGCCGGATTTCGACGCGTGGCTGGCGCCTTCGCCGTGGCAGGAGATGGTCGACGTCCAGCGGCGCGGGAAGCGCCCGCTGTTCGCGAAGCCGTCCGACGCGATCGGCCGTTCGCCGTTGGTGATCGCGGTGCGGGCCGACCGTAAGCCGGTCCTCGACGGGACCCCGTCGTGCAACAACGCGGTCGACTGGAAGTGCATCGGCGCGGTCGCGGGCCGACCCTGGACCGACCTCCCCGGCGGCCAGGCGGCGTGGGGAACGGTGAAGCCCGGATACGGCGATCCGACGATCAACGCAACCGCGCTGCTCGTGCTCTCCCAGGCGACGAGCGAGTACCTCGACCACAGCGATTACTCGCGCGCCGACCTGCAGGAGAACGACCAGTATCTCGACTGGCTCACGGGTCTCGAGCGCGCGGTGCCGAAGCTCGCCCCGTCGCCGGCGGGCCCTTTCGCGGAGATGCTGCAGCAGCTGCCGACGGCCACCTACGACATGGTCGGCACCACGGAGGCCGACGCCGGGCCGGCGCTGGCCGCCGCCGCGTCCGACCGCCGGAAGCAGTTGACCCTCCTCTACCCTGAGCCCGTGGTCACCGCCGACGTCGTGGTCGCCGCGGTGGCCGCGAGCCCGAACCGGGCCGGCGCCGACGGCCTCGCCGACAACAACGAGCTCGCGGCCGCTCTGGCGCGCACGGGCTGGCGGGTGCCCGGGCAGCCCACGGCCCGGGGCGTCCGTGACACGCCTGCGTTGCCGCGCGGGTCCGGCCTGCCAACCGATCCGGGCGCGCTGGTGGCACTGCAAGAGACGTGGCGCGGGGTGCCGAAGTGAGACGTGCAACCGGCGCCGCGCTCGCTGTGCTCACAGTCGCGGCCACCCTGGCGGTGCTCAGTCCCGGGATCGCGCACGCCGCCGATTGCATCACCGTGGACATGGAG
>JBKOZX010000331.1:0-11614 GCA_046726115.1 Actinomycetota bacterium
GGTCGGGCGTTGCTGGCTGTTCCCGGATCCGACGAGCACGGCGCACTCGCCACCGCGCTCGAGAAGCTCGCCCGTGCTCTCGGCGTGACCGAAGGGCTCGCGGTCGAGGTGGGGGAGCCCCCCTACCTGGACGCGCTCCGACGCGCCACCGACGCGAGCGAACGCGTCGAGATCGACTACTACTCGTTCGGACGAGACGCCACGACCACGCGCCAGATCGATCCCCGATCCGTCTTCCACGCCTTCGGGCACTGGTACGCGGCGGCGTACTGCCACCTGGCCGAAGACGAGCGGCTGTTCCGGATCGATCGCATCAGCGCCGTCCGGCCGACCGGAGATCACTTCGACCGACCCGTCGAGGACGGGAACGAGGCACACTTCGGGCAGACCGTGTACCACCCCCGCAGGGACGACCCGCGTGTCACGCTCGAGCTCGCGCCCGAGGCGGAATGGGTCGTCGAGAGCTACCCGTCCGAGAAGGCAGACGAGCGGCCGGACGGCTCGTGGCGGGTCGTCCTGGCGGTCAGCGAGCGGGCGTGGCTCGAGCGGCTGCTGCTCGAGCTCGGCCCGGCGGCGCGGGTGATCGACCCGGCCGAGCTGCGCTCCGTCGGGGCCGAGGCCGGCGCTCGCCTCTTGTCTCGCTACGCCCCCCGCTCGCGCTCCTGACCCGTCCGCGTGCGAGGATGTGGGGCAGTGAAGCAGGGCACGTGACGGATCTCGACCCCGGCGGCGTCGACACGACCGCGCCTCCCTTGGAGTCTCAGACGACCGAGGCTGCCGCGCGCACCGAACCAGAGGGGCGCGCGAAGTCGGGAGGCACCGGCCGCCGGACGCGCCGGGCGATCATCGAGTGGGCCATCCTGATCGGCAGCGCGCTGGTCATCGCGATCCTCATCAAGACGTTCCTGTTCCAGGCCTTCTACATCCCGTCCGAGTCGATGAAGCCGACGCTCAACGTGGGCGACAGGGTGCTCGTGAACAAGCTCAGCTACAAGGTGCACGACGTGAACCGCGGCGACATCGTGGTGTTCGAGACACCTCCCAGGGCCAAGGACGCGAACAGCGAGATCAACGACCTCGTCAAGCGCGTCATCGGCCTGCCCGGGGATACCGTTGAGTTCCGCGAAGGCCAAGTCTTTGTCAACGGAAGACTGCTCAGCGAGCCATATGTTCACGGGCAGGCGACAAAGCCGCTCGATAAGAATGTGCCGGTCGGCTGCGGGGCGCCGCCGGACGGTCAGCCCGGCTGCGTCATCCCGCCGAGCGAGCTGTTGGTGCTGGGCGACAACCGCCCGGCGTCAAAGGACTCGCGGTTCTTCGGCCCCATCAAGGAGTCGTTGATCGTCGGCCGCGTCTTCGTCCGGATCTGGCCGCTGAACGACCTCGGCTTCCTGTAGCCGCGGCCCTCAGGGTTCGGCGTCCGACTGTTCGCCCCACTCGGCCACGGTGGCCACCATGCGGTCGACCCGGTCGCAGTACACGGCGTCCACCCGCATCCGGAGCATCGAACGCAGGTGGCGAACCTCCTGCACGTCCCACGCGAAGGCCTTGACGTCGAATCGGTGGAACAGCGCGACGAGGCCTGCCGTCCATTCCGAGTGGTGAAGGTTCATGGTGTCGATCCCCGCCGCGGCCAGATCGGCGGCGTGCCGCTCGAGCGGCACCTCGATGTGCTGGCGGCGGCGTGAGTGCACGAGCTTCACGTCGGGGAACCGCTCCCGCAGACCGCCGAGAAAGCGGACGCTCGCATGGCACAGCCACAGGCGGCCGGGCGCGCCGTCACCGGCGGCGCGGGCCAGCTCGATGATCGGCTCGGCGGCGTCCCGGTACTTCACGTCGATCGACAGCTCGTAGTCGGCGCCCACGGCGTCGTAGAGATCTGCGAGCCGCGGCACGTCGAGGTCGGCCAGGTCGCGTGCCGGGGTCTTCGTCACGTTGCGGCGGCGGAGGCCCTTACGAGCGAACCGATCGTGGACGAGCACCACCTCACCGTCGCCCGAGAGCCACGCGTCGGTTTCCAGGCCGCGGGCGCCGAGCTCCAGTGCCCGCCGGAACGCCGGCAGCGTGTTCTCGGGCGCGTCCGTACGCGCGCCTCGGTGGGCGAAGGTGATCGGTCGCACGATGCCCCGCATCATCGCAGCCGCGTCGGCTCGTGGCGGGTCCTCAGGGCTACCATCGTCACAGGGGATAGGCACGAAAGGAGCTCGATTGCCGCAGATCGGCCCGCTCGAGATCCTCGTCATCCTCGTCGTCGCGCTCGTGGTGTTCGGCCCGAGCAAGCTGCCCGACATCGGCCGCCAGGTCGGCCGGGGCGTCCGCGAGTTCCGCAAGTTCCAGCAAGGCTTCCGGGACGACATCGAGGGCGCCTTCGGCGGGCACGACGACGACCACGACGACGATCACGACGAGGACGACCAGCCCCGGCAGATCGAGGCCGGGAAGTCCGACCATCCACGGCGCCACGAGCCGCCTCCGGCTGACACCACCTCGTAACGAGCTCCGTGGCAACCCCCGAGAGCGACGGCCGCATGACGGTCGTCGAGCACCTGACGGAGCTGCGCCGGCGGATCATCGTCTCTCTGATCGCGATCACGCTCGGCGCCATCGTGTGCTTCATCTTCTCCGCGTCGATCATCAGCTTCTTCGTCCAGTACTACCGGGACGCGACGCACGGTCAGAAGAACGCGCTGATCTTCCTCGGTCCGCTCGACGCGTTCCTCACGCGGATCAAGATCGCGACGTACGGAGGCATCGTGCTTGCGCTGCCGGTGTGGCTGTGGGAGCTGTGGCGGTTCATCACCCCGGGGCTGAACCCGAAGGAGAAGCGTTACGCGGTCCCATTCGTGTTCGCGTCGATTGTCCTGTTCGCCTTCGGCGCGGGGGTCGCGCTCCTGACGCTACCGAAGGCGCTCGAGTTCCTGCTCGACATCGGCGGCTCGCAGCTCCGACCGGAGCTCACCGCCGACAAGTACCTCGGGCTTGTGTCCCTCATGATCGTGGCGTTCGGCATTGCCTTCGAGTTCCCGGTGGTGCTGGTGTTCCTGCTGCTGGCCCGGGTGCTGACGACCCAGCAGCTCCGACGCTGGCGGCGGCCGGCGATCGTGATCATCGTCGTGTTCGCCGCCGTCATCACGCCGAGCCAGGACCCGTACTCTCTGTTCGCGATGGCGATCCCGATGTACATCTTCTACGAGCTCTCGATCATCATCGGAAGGTTGTTGAAGCGATGAGCCCGAGCCGGCGTCGCACGCGGGGTGGGTACCGTCCGCCGAGGAACCGCAGCGAGGTGATCACGGCGGTCGCGGCGGTGGTCGGCGTGCTGGCGGTCACCGTGGTGCTCATCTGGTTCCTCCGGCCCAGCGACTCCTCCCCGAGTCAACCGAACATCAGCACACCGGTCTCCGTGCCCGAAGCGACGCTCCCGGCCGACTCGACGCCAGCGACCGCGCCGGCCTCGAGCCAGCCGTGAGGTCGTGACCGCAGACCGGTTGGCGAGAGAGCCCGCGGAAAGGCGCGCGTCATTCGAGGCGAGCAGGCCGTTCCCGCTCGATGCCTACCAGCGCCGCGCGCTCGATGCGCTCGACGAGGGGCAGTCGGTTCTCGTCGCGGCGCCGACGGGGTCGGGCAAGACCGTGGTCGCGGAGTACGCCATTGCGACTGCGCTCGACCAGGGCCGGAAGTCCTTCTACACGACGCCGCTCAAGGCGTTGTCGAACCAGAAGTTCCGCGACCTGAGCCGTGAGCATGGCTCGCAGCGCGTGGGGCTGCTCACCGGCGACAACTCGATCAACGGGAACGCGCCGGTCGTCGTGATGACGACCGAGGTCCTGCGCAACATGATCTATGCGCAGTCTTCGACGCTCGACGGCTTGCAGTTCGTCATTCTCGACGAGGTCCACTACCTGCAAGACCCGTACCGGGGAGCCGTGTGGGAGGAGGTCATCGTCCACCTTCCTTCCGACGTCAACGTCGTGTGCCTCTCGGCGACGGTGTCGAACGCGGAGGAGTTCGCGGCGTGGGTCGAGACCGTCCGGGGCGAGACGGCGGCGGTGATCGAGGAGCGGCGCCCCGTGCGCCTCGAGCACCTCTACCTGGTGGGGGAGCGGGGGAGCGACCAGGTCCATCTCCTCCCGACGTTCCTCGAGACCGACGGGGAGCTTCGGCCGAACCCGGAGGCGTCACGGCTCGACGCTCGCGCCGGCCGGCCGCACGGCGGGCGCGGGCGTCCGCGCAGCCGGCTCCGCACCCCGCAACGGGTGGAGATCGTCGACCTGCTCGCCGAACGGCGAATGCTGCCCGCGATCACGTTCGTGTTCAGCCGTGCCGGTTGCGATCAAGCGGTGCAGCAGGGCGTCAGGGCCGGCCTCCGACTCACCGATGCAGACGAGCGGCGAGCGATCCGGCGCATCGCCGAGGCGCACACCGAGGCGCTGTCGGACGACGACCTCGACGTGCTGCGCTACGACGCGTGGATCACCGGCCTCGAGGCCGGCCTCGCCGCGCATCACGCCGGCATGGTGCCGCCGATGAAGGAGGCGGTGGAGGAGGCGTTCACCGCCGGCCTCGTGAAGATGGTGTTCGCGACCGAGACGCTGTCGCTCGGCATCAACATGCCGGCACGGTCGGTCGTGATCGAGAAGCTGTCGAAGTTCACCGGCGAGCGACACGAGTTCCTCACCCCCGGTGAGTACACGCAGCTCACGGGACGCGCCGGACGCCGGGGCATCGACGACGTCGGGTACGCGGTCGTGTGCTGGAGTCCGTTCGTGCCGTTCGACCAGGTGGCGGCCCTCGCGTCCCGGCGGACGTACGCGCTGCGATCCTCGTTTCGGCCCACATACAACATGGCCGCCAACCTCGTGCAGCGGTACCCGGCCGACGTCGCCCACCACCTGCTGAACCTGTCGTTCGCGCAGTTCCAGACCGACCGCGACGTGGTGGCGCTCGAACGCCAGCTGGAGCGGGATCGCGAGCAGCTGGAGCGCCATCGTGAGGCCGCCCGGCGCGGGCCGGGTGACATCGACGACTATCGACGCCTCACCGCCGCGCTCGATTCCGAGCGGCGCGAACGGAGCGGCTCCCGGCCGGTCACCGAGGCGATCGAGCGCCTGCGGCCGGGCGACGTCCTCTTGCGCGCCCGCCGCCACGGTCGGGTGGCCGTGCTCGCGCACGAACGCAGCCGGCGCGGCGCTCCCCGGGTGCTCGCGCTCAGCGAGTCCCGCGAGCTCGTCCGGCTCGGCGCCGACGACTTCGACGAGCCGCCGCAGCCCGTGGGCAGCATGGATCTGCCGGTGCCGTACGCGCCGCGGAGCAGCAGCTTCCGCCGTGAGACCGCCGACCGGCTCCGGCGCGTGCGACCGCACGATGACGGCAACGGAAACCCCGACCCGGCTGCCCGCGGGTCGCGGCGCGTCTCCAACCTCGAGGCCGCGCTCGCCGAGCATCCGGCGGCGACCGATCGCGGGCGCGACGCGCGGTTGCGCGCGGTGGCCTCGGCGGAGCGTCTCGAGCGCGACATCGCCCGTCTCGAGCGACGAATCCGCGGCCGCAGCGAGAGCCTCGCCCGACAGTTCGACCGGGTGCTGCGCGTGCTGGAGGCCTGGGGCTACGTTGACGGCTGGTCCCTCACCGAGTCGGGAGATCTGCTGGCCCGGCTGTACACGGAGACAGACCTGATCGTCGCGGAATCGCTGCGCGAAGGATTGCTCGACGATCTCGACGCCGCCAGCGTCACCGCGCTCGCGTCGTGCTTCACGTACGAGCGACGTGGGCCCGAAGGAGCAGGGCCGGTGGCTCCGGCGCGCTGGCCGAGCCGCGACCTCGCGACCCGCTGGCGCGCCGTCGAGCGGATCACAGACGAGCTCAACCACAACGAGGACGATGCCGGCCTTCCCGAGACTCGCTCCCCCGATCCCGGCTTCGTCCCGTACGCGTACGAGTGGGTCGCGGGCGACGATCTCGCCGAGGTGCTCGCGGGCGACGACGAGATGACCGGCGGCGACTTCGTGCGGCACGTCAAGCAGTGCATCGACCTGCTCCGCCAGATCGGTGAGGTCGCGCCGAAGCCGGCGACCGCCGAGACGGCGCGCGCGGCCGCTGACGCCTGCTACCGCGGCGTGATCGCAGCCTCGAGCGCCGTCGGGCAATGACCGGTCCGCTCCGCCACGGCGAACCGTGGGGTCGACCCGCGTCGGGCGCGCCCGACATCGAGATCGCGGGCGACGACGGCGATCTCGCCGACCTGGTCGGACGGCAGCCGCGTCCCCTCGTGCGCTTCCGCCCGTCGCCGGGGTCCGACCTCGCTCGCGCGCTCGGCCTCGGACCCGGCGCCCCCGGAACCACGCGCGTGGCGATCGACGCGCTCACGGTCGACGACGGCCGCCACCCGAGCGCGGTGAACGCGGTCGTGCTCGGTCGGCCGCCGGACCGGCTCTCGTGGCGAGCTCGCGCCGCGGGCATGACCGTCGTCGTCGACGGCCGTCCGTGGTTCACCGGGCGTGCGACCACGGCCGTGGTCGCCAGCGGGCAGTTCCTCCGGGGCGCGGACGTGGTTCCTCGCGGGCACCCGGGAGACGGCTGGGCCGAGGTGCAGGTGTACGCGCTGACGCGGGGGGAGCGGAGCGCGATGCGGCGGCGGCTCCCGACCGGCACGCACGTTCCCCACCCTCGCATCCGGACCGGGCGAGCGCGGCTGATCGAGGTCGAGGTGACCGGCCGTGGCCTGCCCCTCGAGGTCGACGGGCGGGAGCAGGGGCGGGTCACCCGGCTCGCGGTGGCGCTCGTCCCCGGCGCGCTCCTGATCGTCGTCTGAGGCTCGCTGCCGGCGCACAGGGCGCCGGCCCCATCCGCTTGAGCGCTGAGGGCCGCCGATACCATCGGCTACCCGTCCACCGACCCGGATCACCGCATGCAGTACGTGCCCGAGCGCTTCACGGACCAGGAGCAGGCCGTGCTGCGCCCGTACTTCACGAACCTGGACGCGCCGGTGTTCGCGCTCGTGAACCTGCCGGAGGTGGTCAAGGGCGCGCTGTTCGCCCGGTACTCGCGCTCGCCGAAGAGCCTGCGGCGCCTATTTCTGGACGAGTTCGTCGGCGACCTCGACCTGACGGGCGACCTCAGCATCGACGCGACCGTCGGTCTGCGGCGGGCGGAGGAGCTCTACGACCGGGTCTTCCTCGAGTACGGCGACGACTCGGTCGCCCAACTCGGGGGAGTGCACCTGGCGTGCGAGCAGGCCTCCAACCTGCTGACGAAAACCCTCGAGTGGGGTCGGCTGATGGCGTACCTCGAGCAGTCGACGCGCTACATCCCGTACGACAGCCGCCTCGGTGGCCGGTACCGGTACTGGCGGGATCCGGAGATCGCCCGCTCGCCCCTCGGAGCGCGCTACATCGGCGATCTCGACGCCGCGTTCGACACCTACTCGGGCGTCCTGCCCGAGCTCATGGAGTGGGCGCGTGCCCGCTATCCGAAGGAGCGGGGCGACTCCGACTTCGTGTACAAGCAGACGATCAAGGCCAAGGCGTGCGACGCGGCCCGCGGCATCCTGCCGGGGGCGACGCTGTCGAACGTCGGGATCTACGGAACCGGTCAGGCCTTCGAGGCGCTGCTGCTTCGGATGCGGGCGCACCCGCTGCCCGAGGCGCAGCAGTACGCGGCGATGATGCTGGGCGAGCTGCGGAAGGTCATCCCGTCCTTCCTGACCCGGGTCGACCGGCCCGAGCGCGGCGGCGCATGGACGGAGTACCTCGTTGGCACGCGCCGCGCGACCGCCGAGGTCGTCGACGGGCTGTTCGGCGGGGAGGAGCCCGAGCCGCGGCCGGCTGTGATCCTGACGGACTTCGACCCCGACGGCGAAGAGAAGCTGCTGGCCGCGGTGTGCTACCCGCACACGAACTTGCCCGAGGACCAGATCCGCGCCCGCGTCCGGCGCCTGTCGGCCGATGAGCGCGTCGCCCTGCTGCGGGCATACGTGGGGGAACGGGACAACCGCCGCCACAAGCCGGGCCGTGCCTTCGAGCGCACGGGCTACCGGTTCGACGTCGTGTGCGACTACGGCGCGTTCCGGGACCTCCAGCGTCACCGCATGCTGACCATCGAGTGGCAGGCGCTGTCGCCCGCCCACGGCTACGACGTCCCCGAGGCGGTGCTCGAGGCGGGTTTGTCCGACCCGTTCGAGGAGGCGATGGCCCGGTCGGCGGCGCTCTACGACGCGCTCGCGCCGAGGTACCCGGAGCAGGCGCCCTACGCCGTCGCTCTTGCGTACCGGATCCGCTTCGTGGTGCAGATGAACGCTCGTGAGGCCATGCACATGCTCGAGCTGCGCACCTCGCCCCAAGGGCACCCCGCCTACCGCCGCGTCTGCCAGGAGATGCACCGGCTGATCGCGGAGGAGGCCGGCCACCGAGCAGTCGCCGCGGCCATGCAATACGTGGATCACACGACGTACGAGCTCGAGCGCCTCGCCGCCGAGCGCGCCGCCGAGCAACGCCGCGCCGCACCTCGGCCCTAACGCGGCCCGAAAAAAAGTTCCGCCGCTTTGAGCAGCATCAACGCGCGACGGTGCTGGTCACGAGGCCGCCGCATGGGCGCGCGTCGCTTGACAGGGCTGCGGATCTCGGGCGTACTTACTCCTCGCCCCTGTGCCGTGACACCGGTCGTTGGTCTTCCGGTGGCGATGCCGCGGAGCTCGTTCGGAAGGGACGGTGAGGGGCGTGGGGGAGGGGGTCCGGGAGACCAAGTAGAGAACGCTGAAATAACCCCGTTGCTAGGGCAGCGCGGGCCAAACAGTGGCCCCAACGGTCTCCTGGACCTCTCCTTTTTCCCGCCTTGGAGCGGACATGCCCGCGTGCGGCGGGAATGCACGAGGAATCTGCTCCGTTGTGCAGCACCTCGGGGACGCGGCGTTATACTCCGCGGCCCTCACCGCCCCGGGAACCCGCCGATGCGAGGCGCAGCGGGAATCCGTCCCGTCGGGCAGGCGCCTCGCGGAGCTGAATACCTATGACAGACGACGACTTCGAGGAGGAGGAGCCCGAGCTCGACGAGGAGAACCTCGACGAGGAGGAGCTCGAATCCGAGGACCTCGACGACGACCTCGACGACGACGTCGCGCTCGAGGACGACGAGGACGAAGAAGAGAGTACGGGCGAGGACGCGAACAAGGAGGTCGTCGTGGCCGAGCCGGCCAAAGCCGCGGCTGAGACGACCGAGGAGGAAGAGGACGTCGTCGACCTCGACGAGGAGTTGCACCCCGACGACGTCGAGGAGCCGCTCGACGTCCTCCTTCAGGAACGCACCGCGAGCGCGACGCTCGAAGACGACGAGGAGGAGACCGAGGAGGAGGAGCCCGACGTCGACGAACGGGGTGACGGTCCGGCGCGGATCGTGCCCCGACGGGCGGGCGAGTTCCTGTGCGCGTCCTGTTTCCTCGTCCTCCCGCGCAGTCAGCTCGCTGACTCCAAGCGGATGCTCTGCCGCGACTGCGCGTAATGCCCGTCGGCTCCGGCTGACTCCGCCTCGGCGCCGCCGAATGCGAGCATGACCCGATGAGCCGCCTCGGCCGAACGCTGCGCGACCGCGGGGTGCAGCGCCGCCTCGGCGCCGCGGCCCTGTCGGGCGTTCTCCTGGCGCTGGCGTTCCCCGCCCTCGATCTCGGGGCGCTCGCGCTCGTCGCCCTGGTGCCCCTCATCTGGGCGTGGCGTGATGCCACCCCCTGGCGCGCCGCGCTCTACGGCTTCACCTTCGGCGTCGTGTTCGCGGCGATCCTCATGTACTGGCTCTGGTACTTCGGCATCGTCGCGATCGTGCCACTGGTCGCGGGATGGGCGGCGTACACAGCGCTGACCGGTTATCTCGTCGGCTGCCTGACGCGTGCCGGTCTCCGATCGCCGTGGTTCATCGCGGCGGCGTGGGTGGTGCCCGAGGCGCTGCGCGGGCGGTGGCCGTTCGGGGGGCTGCCATGGGGCGACCTCGGCGTCGCGCTGCACGACTTCCCGCCGGCGCGTGCGCTGGCGAGCTGGGGCGGCGTCGCGCTCGTGTCGTTCGTCCTCGTGGTTTTCAATGCAGGTCTCGTCGACCTCGCGGTCGCGACCCGCGCACACCCCCGACGTTCGCTCGCGATGGCGGCGGGGGGCATCGCGATCGTCGTGGTTGCCGTCGCGGTCCTCGACGTTGGTCGGTACCAACCCCGCGACACCGGGAAGCTGCGGATCGCGACGCTCCAAGGGAACGATCAGGACCGTTACCTCACGGAGGAAGAGAAGCAGAGTGGCTACCTGACCGAGCGGCATTTCGCGTTGGCGGACCGCCTACAAGGCCGGTACGACCTCATCGTGTTCCCCGAGTCGTCGCTCGACGACTTCAGCCCCCAGAACAACGCGACCCTGCGGAGCCGGCTGGTCGCGGTCGGGGCGGCCCACGGAGCTGACGTCCTCGCCAACGCGGCCGTCCCCGCTCCCGAAGGTCGGCAGTACAACACGAACCTGCTCTACACGCCGGAGGGGCGTCTGGTGGGCACGTACGCGAAAGAGCACCTCGTGCCGTTCGGCGAGTACGTGCCGTTCCGATCCCTGGTCGAGTGGACCGGAATCGTCGACCGGATCCCGTACGACTACTCCCCGGGGGACAAGCGGACGGTCTTTCGCGTCAAGGGCCACCGGCTGGCCAGCGTGATCTGCTTCGAGTCGGCGTTCGGGCCGCTCGTCCGCGACTTCGTCCACCGCGGTGCCGAGGTCGTCGTCGTCAGCACCAACAACCGCTCGTACCGCCACTCGGGGAATGCCGCCCAGCACATCGCCCAGACTCAGATGCGCGCGGCGGAGACCGGGCGGCCGTTCGTGCAGGCGTCGATCTCGGGGATCAGCGCGATGATCGACGCCGACGGCAACGTGCGCGATACGACGAAGCTGTTCCACCGCGCCATCGTCAGCGACACGGTTACGACCACGAGTGGCGAGACGCCGTACGTGCGGTTCGGAGACTGGGTGGTGGCCGTCAGCGCCGTCATGCTCCTCGGAGCCGCGGTGGCGAGCCGGTTGCGCCGCCCCCGGGCGGCGTTTCCTAGACTCGCCGACGAAGCGAAGGAGCCGGTTGCCAGCGGGAGGGTGACGTGAGCAACGACGGTCAGAAGGCGGGTGAAAAGGCACTCGATCTGCTGGTATACGCACCCGTCGGTGTCGCGCTCTACCTCCGTGACACCGTGCCAACATTCGTCAACCTGTTCGTGTCCCGCGGGCGTTCGGAGATCGGCCAGCGCCGGCAGCAGGCGAAGAACCAGGTCTCGCAGGCCAAGGCGATGGGGGAGTTCGCGGTCGGGTTCGGAGGTCCGAAGGTGCGCGAGCAGGTCGAGAAGGGCATCGCGATGGCGCGCATGGGTGCCGAGGCGGTGATCGGCGGCGTGACGGGGGAGAGCGGCGGTGCCACCACCGACGCCCCCGCCCCACCGGCGCGTCCCAAGGAGCAACACGACACCGAGCCGGACGCGGCCGCGACGAGCCGTCCGGCCGCCGCGGCCAAGCCCGACAAAGCCGCGCTCGTGATCCCGGACTACGACGAGCTGTCCGCCTCGCAGGGCGTGGAGCGGCTCGACGGCCTCCAGCCCGAGGAGCTCACC
>JBKOZX010000332.1:0-4436 GCA_046726115.1 Actinomycetota bacterium
GTCGCGATGCTGGTGCCCGAGGCGTGGGAGGGTCAGCGTGACCTTCCCCGCGGCGTCCGCGGGTTCTTCCGCTACCACGCGTGCCTGACCGATCCGTGGGACGGGCCCGCCGGGCTGATCTTCAGCGATGGACGCCGCGTCGGCGCCGCGCTCGACCGGAACGGCCTGCGCCCGCTCCGCTGGCAGGTGTGCGACGACGGCCTCGTCGTGTGCGCGTCCGAGGTGGGAGCGGTTCCCGTGTCGGGGCACGGCGCCGTACGGCGCGGCCGGCTCGGCCCCGGCGACATGATCTGCGTCGACCCCGATCGAATCGCCGCCGCCGACGGCACTGAGCCCACCGCCGCGGTGCAGGACGACACCGCGGTCAAGACGTGGTTGGCGCACCTGCAGCCGTACTCCCAGTGGGCGCGTGACGGCCTGCTCCCCGCTGACATCGGCTCGCCGGTCGAGGTGCCGCCGACGGACGAGGATCTCGTCCGCCAGCAGGTGGCGTTCGGGCTCACACGGGAGGAGGTCGCCATGGTGCTCAAGCCCATGGCGACCGACGCCAAGGAGCCGACGTTCTCGATGGGCGACGACGTGCCGTTCGCGGCCGTCGCCACGCGTTCCCGCCCGATCTTCAACTATCTGAAGCAACGGTTCGCGCAGGTGACCAACCCGCCCATCGATCATCTGCGCGAGCGGCTTGTCATGTCGCTGCGCACCTGCCTCGGGGCGCGCCGGCCGTTGCTCACCGAGCCACCCGACGCCGCGCACCTGCTCGAGCTGCCCTCCTTCTTCCTCTATCCGGCGGCGGTGGAGGCGCTGGTCGACCGGGACCGGTCGGCGTTCAAGGCGGTCCGGCTGAGCGCCACGTTCCCGGTCGCCGACGGGGCCGGCGGCCTCGAGCCCGCCGTACGGCAGCTGGCCGATGCCGCCGCCGAAGCGGTTGCGGCCGGTGCCGAGATCCTCGTGGTCTCCGACCGCGGCGTCAGCGCCGAGCGGGCTCCGATCCCGTCACTGCTCGCGCTCGGCGCGGTGCATCACCGGCTCGTCGCCGAGCACACCCGCCAGCAGGCGTCGATCGTCGCCGCGTCGGGTGACGCACGCGACGTCCACGGCGTCGCGTGCCTGCTGGGCTTCGGCGCCGACGCGGTGTGTCCTCGGCTCGCACTCGAGACGGTGGCGAGCATGGCGGACGACGACCAGCTCGGAGAGCTCCACTCGTCCGAAGCGCAGGCGAAGCTCCAGGCGGCGCTCGAGGACGGTGTTCTCAAGATCTTCTCGAAGATGGGCATCTCGACGGTCGACGGCTACCGCGCCGCGCAGATCTTCGAGGCCATCGGGCTCGGACCGGAGGTCATCGAGACGTGCCTGCGGTTCACGGTGTCGGAGGTCGGCGGCGTCGGGTTCGACACGCTCGGCGCGGACGTCCTCGCGCGCCACGAAGCCGCGTTTGGAGCCGAGAATGCCGCGCTCGACGAGCCGGGCTTCTTCCGGCACCGCAAGCGCGGTGGTGAATACCACGGCAACAACCCTGACGTCGTCGACGCGCTGCACGACTCGCTCGGGCTCACACCGGAGGGCGACGGCGAGAACGGCGGCCGGAACCCGAAGAAGAAGCGTGACGACGACGGGAAGCTCGCCGGGGTCGAACCGGCGCCGAGCGAAGACCAGGGCAAGGTCATCGTGCTCCAGGGGCCCGATGCCGAGCCGATGCCGGAGCCCGACCCCACCGACCTGCGCGCCGCGCACCTGCTGCAGGGCGCGATCAAGGAGGGCCGGGGCGATCTGTACGAGAAGTTCCGTGAGCTCGTCGAGTCGCGCCCGACCACGGAGCTGCGCGACCTGTTCGAGCTCGCAGCCGGCGGTGAGCCGATCGCGCTCGAGGAGGTCGAGCCGGCCGAGGCCATCACCCGCCGGTTCTCGACCGGAGCCATGTCGCACGGCGCGCTCTCCGCGGAGGCGCACGAGACGCTTGCGATCGCGATGAACATGATCGGCGGGAGGAGCAACTGCGGCGAGGGCGGCGAGGACCCCGCCCGGTTCCGCACCCGAGGGACGGACCGCGACCGCAACTCGCGCGTCAAGCAGATCGCTTCCGGCCGATTCGGCGTGACGCCCGAATACTGCGCGTTCGCCGACGAGTTCAACATCAAGATCGCGCAGGGATCGAAGCCCGGGGAGGGCGGCCAGCTTCCCGGCCACAAGGTGAGCCGCGAGATCGCGCGCCTGCGACACACCCAGCCCGGTGTGGGGCTGATCTCGCCGCCGCCGCACCACGACATCTACTCCATCGAAGACCTCGCTCAGCTCATCTATGACCTCAAGCAGGTCAACCCGCTGGCCGAGGTGTCGGTGAAGCTCGTCGCCGAAGACGGCGTTGGCACGATCTCGGCCGGGGTCGTGAAGGCGCTCGCCGACGTCGTGCAGATCTCCGGCAACAACGGCGGCACCGGTGCGTCGCCGCTGTCGTCGATCAAGAACGCCGGGATGCCGTGGGAGCTCGGCCTCGCCGACACGCAACAGGCCCTCATGGAGAACGAGCTGCGCGACCGGGTTCGGATCCGCGTCGACGGCGGGTTCAAGACAGGCCGCGACGTCGTGATGGCCGCGCTGCTCGGCGCGGACGAGTACTCGTTCGGAACGGCAGCCATGCTCGCCGAAGGCTGCATCATGGTGCGCGCCTGCCACCGCGACACCTGCCCGACCGGCATCGCGACGCAACGACCCAATCTGCGGGCGAAGTTTGCCGGGACGCCGGAAGGCGTCGCCACGTACATGGTCTTCGTCGCCGAGGAGGTGCGACGGACGCTGGCATCGCTCGGGCTGCGCACGCTCGACGATGCGATCGGGCGCGTCGACCTGTTGCAGCAGCGCAAGACCGGTGACGCGCGCGCGGACTCGCTCGACCTCTCGCCTCTGCTCGCCGGTCCAGTCGGCGACGGGCCCCGCCACTTCGTGGCCACGATGCCGATCCAGCGGCCGCGCTCGGCGCTCGACGAGCAGCTCCTCGCCGACGCGTTCCCAACGCTGTGGGGCGGAGGCGAGCTCGAGCTCGAGTACGAGATCACGAACGCGGACCGGACCGTCGGCGCGTCGCTGGGCGGCGCGATCGGGCTCGAGTGGGGTCAGGGGCTCCCGCCCGGATCCGTGACGGCGCGGCTCACCGGCTCGGCCGGCCAGAGCTTCGGCGCGTTCCTCGCCGACGGCGTGGCACTCGACCTCGTCGGCGAGGCGAACGACTACCTCGGCAAGGGGATGGGCGGCGGGCGCGTGACGGTGCGGCCGCCCGATGGCGACGCCGGCGACGCGGTCCTGGCCGGGAACACGGTGCTGTATGGGGCCACAGGAGGGCTGGTGTTCATCGCCGGCCGCGTCGGCGAGCGCTTCATGGTGCGCAACAGCGGCGCGACCGCCGTCGTCGAGGGCACCGGTGACCACGCGTGCGAGTACATGACGGGCGGTACGTGCGTCATCCTCGGGCCGTTCGGCTACAACCTCGGCGCCGGCATGACCGGCGGTCAGGCATTCGTGTTCGATCCCGACGGGATGTTGTCGGCTCGGCTCAATCCGCAGCTCGTCGAGGCGTCGAAGCTCGACGATCCGCAGGCGACGGAGCTGCGCTTCCTCGTCGAGCGGCACCGCGAGGTGACCGGCTCGGCGCGCGCGGGCGAGATGTTGGACGACTGGGACGCGACGCTGCGGAGCTTCTGGCGCGTGGGGCCCGTCGGTGAGGTCGCCCGGATCGAGCGCGCCAACCAGAACGTCATCGGCGCGGCGCGGTAGACCAGGTCGCTCGACCGACGAGCTCTCCGGCTCAACATGAGGTTGAGGCTGCCGGAAGACGATTGCGCGGTGAACATTGCGGGGAGATATCGGACACTCTGCGCG
The DNA here is from genome assembly GCA_046726115.1 of Actinomycetota bacterium. Lineage (GTDB taxonomy): Bacteria > Actinomycetota > Acidimicrobiia > IMCC26256 > JACDBD01 > JALZAA01. Next base: position 3,874 of record JBKOZX010000332.1, read on the forward strand.
GACTGGCCGCTCTGAACGCTCCGAGCCTTGACGCCCCGACCGATCTCGGATTGGCTGTGTAAGTCCCACACTTGGGTGGCGAAGGGCAGGAAAATGGGCAGGGGCTTCTCAGCGACGAGGTCGACTCCGCGCGTAGGCGCGCGGCTGCGCCGACGGGCGCGGCGAGCCCTGATCGGCGTCGCCGTGACGGTGGGCGCGCTGGCAACCGGCGTCGCGCTGGCGCCGACGAGCGGCGCGGTGTCGAACGCCTGCGTCAGCGTCCAGGGTGCCACTGTGAACTTCGGGGCCGGGAGTGTCTGCGCGACGACGAACGACCCGACCGGCTTCGCCGCGGCCGCGGCCGCCGATAACTCGGTCGGGACGGGGAGCGGTACTGCAGGTGGCGTGGGACTTGGGGTAGCGAACCTCAACTCGGTCGCGACCGGTGTCGGGGACACGCTCGGTCTCGGTGTGGCAGCGGCGAACGACAGCTCGGTCGCCACTGGCGTTGGTACCACGGTCGGTGTCGGTGCGGCGGCGGCTGACAACGGCTCGGTCGCGACGGGTGTCGGTTCCGTGATCGG
>JBKOZX010000333.1:0-7004 GCA_046726115.1 Actinomycetota bacterium
ACCCAACGCCGGCTATGGAGTGTTCGCGCTCGGCATCTCGGGGTTCTCGAACGTGCTTACGTCGTTCAAGGGCGGACCCGGGCAGCTCGCCGTGCACGGCACGAATGACCCGAGCCAGGTCGGCCAGAACATCTCGAACGGCTGCGTTCGCGTCCCGAACGACGCCATCGAGAAGATCGCCGCCCAGGCGCCACTCGGGACGCCCGTCACGATCGTCGCCTAGCCGCTGCCGCGCCGTTGTCACGAAAATGCGCCTCACAGGCGCGATTTGGTGACAACACTCAGGAGGCGGCGAACTCCCGGACCAGCTCGGCGAGCTCGGCGGGCTTCTCGAACGGTAGCCAGTGGCCGGCGCCGTCGATCACCACGAGGCGCGCGTTCGGGATCTCCGCTGCGAACGTCTCGGCGTAGATCGGGGGCACGAGCCCGTCCTGCGCGCCGGCGACGACGAGCGTCGGCGCGGTGATGCGCGGCAGGCGGCCGCGCAGCTTCGGGTTGTGCAGGTACGGGTCCCAGCCGAGCTTGGCGGTCGCGCTGATCGCGCGCCACATCGGAAGGACCATCTCGATCGGGATCTCGACCTGGCGGCCGACGTCGCCGGTGAACTCGGCCATCGCGTGCATGCCCTGCGCGATGGGGTGCGACTGGTCGGCGAAGAGCATCTCGGCGAGCTCGGCGGGCGTGCGGCCGAACATCTCCGCCATCGGCTCGCCCTCGATGTGGATTCCCACCGGGTTCACGAGCACCATCTTCCCGACGCGCTCGGGGTAGCGGGTGGCGAGCTCCATCGCCATCCATCCGCCGAGCGACAGGCCGACGACGAGCGGCGCATCGAGCCCCAACAGCTCCCACACGTCGAGCAGATGGAAGACGGCGTCCTCCATGCTGTCGATCTGGTCGATGCCCTCGGACTCGCCGTATCCCGGGAACACCGGCACCGTCACCGCGAACGAGTCGGCAAGTTCGTCGAGGGCGGGGTTCGTCGCCTCGCCGCCGGCGGAGTGGAGGTACACGAGCGGGTCGCCCGCGCCCGCCCGGAACACCTGGATCTTGCCGATCGGCGCGTCGAAGCGCTCCTCGGTCAGCGTCTGCGGCACTAGGCCACCGCCGCCTGCGGCCGGTACACCGGCTTCCCCTCGGGGAACTCCGCCCGCAGCTTCGGCATCACCTGCTCCCCGAACAGCGCCATGTTCTTGCGCGTCAGGTGGTCGGGCAGGCTGCCGAGCTGGAACAAGCCGAGCAGGTTGCCGGTCCCGAGGGCGCTGAGCGCGTCGACGAGCTGCTCGGTGACGGTCTCGGGCGAGCCGACGATCGCATACCGCCCTTCGACGATCTGCTCCCACGTCTGCACGTTCAGCATGAACGCGCCCGCAGCCTTGAGGATGCTGGCGAGCGACCGGACCGACGTGTACCCGGGCGGCTGGATCGTGATGCCGGGGAGCAGCCGCTTCACGAAGTACCAGAGATGCTCCTCGTACTCGCGGCGGGCCTGCTCGTCGGTCTCGGCGACGTAGATCGGCACCAGCCACCCGGCCTGGAGCGGGTCGGCCTCGTAGCCCTCGGCTTCGCAGGCGTCACGGAACATCGAGAAGTACCGCTTGAACACGTCGAGATGGAAGTACGGGATCCCCATGTAGGCGTACCGGTTGCGGGCGACGAACTCCATCGTCTCGATGGACCCGGCGCCCGGGATCCAGATCTCCGGGTGCGGCTTCTGGAGCGGTCGGGGCCACGGGTTCACGTACCGGATCCGGTAGTGCTTGCTCACCCATTCGAACGGGCCTGGCGTCGTCCACGCCTTCTTGATGAGGTCGTGCGCCTCCTGGAACCGTTCGCGGGCGTGGGCGGGGTTCACCGAGAACGAGTAGTACTCGGGCCCGCCGCCGACGACCATGCCGGCGATGAGGCGCCCGCCGCTGATCACGTCGATCATGGCGAACTCCTCGGCGACCCGGGTCGGCGGGTCGTAGAGCGGGAGCGCGTTGCCGACGACGGCGACCCGGATGCGGCTCGTCTGGCGGGCGAGGATCGACGCGATGAGGTTCGGCGACGGCATGTTGCCGTAGGCGTTCTGGTGGTGCTCGTTCACGCAGACGCCGTCGAATCCGACCTCCTCGGCGTAGATGAGCTCGTCGAGGTAGGTGTTGTAGAGCTCGTGGCCGACCTGGGGGTCGTACAGGTCGTTGGGGCACGTCACCCAGGCCGGGCCGTCGTAGTCGGGCGACAGCTTCGTGTACGGCATGAGGTGAAACGAGAAGAACCGCACGGCGCACCCCCGGTCCGTGGTCTGCCGGCACCCTATACCTTGACCGTCCGGTCAAGTTTGGGGTGGACTCCCCGCCGGGCAGGTCGTCGCTGAAAGCACGCGCACCGGACGGCGCGTCCAGCCCGTACGATTGCACCTCCCGAGCGTCGCAAGGAGATCTCCGCTGAGGCAGGTATTTCGTCCCCCCGTGCTCGTCTCGCTCGTGATCGCGGCGCTCGCCGTCTCGGGGATCGCAGTCGCCGGCTCGGCGCTGCGCGACACCAATTCCCACCCGAAGGCGCAGGCGCCGACCACGACCACCGCCGCGCCGACGACCACCACCGCGCCGGCGCCGACGACCACCACCGCTCCCCCCACCACGATCATCCAACCGCCGTGGGCGAACCTGCCCCTGCCCCCGGGCGGGAGCGTCGGCATCGGCTCGTCGGGGCCCGAGGTGCAGGCGTATGAGCAGCGCATGGCCGACATCCACTTCGACCCGGGGCCGGTGGACGGTGTGTTCGACCAGAAGACCGCGTACGCGGTGGAGACGCTCCAGAAGCTCGGCGGCAGCGTTCCGAACGGCCGCATCACCGGCGGCGACGTCTTCGCGCTCAACTTCTTCCAGTACAAGCAGCCGCAGGCGACGGATCCCGAGCCGAACCGCACCGAGGTCGACATCGTGTCGCAGACGCTGACGCTGTACGACACCTACCAGCCGAAGCTCCTCACCACGGTCTCGTCGGGCTCGGGCGTGAACTACTGCTACGACACGCCGCGGGAGAACCCGACCGCGCACGTGTGCGAGGACGCGACCACACCGTCGGGGAAGTACGCGTTCTACGAGTTCCGCTCCGGATGGGACAAGTCGCCGCTCGGGCAGCTGTACAACCCGTACTACTTCAACAAGGGCATCGCGGTGCACGGCTACGATTCGGTGCCCGTCACGCCGGCCTCGCACGGCTGCGTGCGGATCCCGATGCACATCGCCGAGTACTTCCACACGCTCGTGAACCGCGGCGACCCGGTGTATGTCTTCGGCGGCTCGCCCGCGCACATCACGTCCTCGACGCCGATCGGTGGTGGCGCGCCGCAGACCACGCCGGAACCGATCCCGCCTCCGGGCGAGCCGACAGCGGACGCTCCGCCCGCGTCGTAGCCGCACATTGGGTGCTACGTGCGCACAGTAACGGCGAACGATGGCCGTTTCACCGGTCAGGCCAGTGGGTCGGCGAAGGGGTTCGACTCGGTGGTCGGGTCCGAGAAGGGATCCCGCTCTGCCGGCGCTTCGACCGCGAGCGTGTCGATGCCGAGCTGCTCGGCCAGACCCTCGTAGCCGACGCGCTCGAGCTCGTCGGCGAGCTCCGGTCCGCCGCTCGTGACGACGCGTCCGGCCAGCAGCATGTGCACGCGGTCGGCGCGCAGCTCGCTGAGCACGCGGGCGTAGTGGGTGATGGCGAGCACGCCGAGGTCGCCCTCCTCGGTCATCGCCTCCACCCGCCGGGCGACGTCGCGCAGGGCGTCGACATCGAGTCCCGAGTCGATCTCGTCGAGAACCGCGACCTTCGGCTCGAGCACGGCGAGCTGGAGCGTCTCGGCACGCTTCTGCTCGCCTCCCGAGAACTCGACATTCACCCCGCGGGTCAAGAACTGGTCGCCGACGGCGAGACGCTCCGCCTCGCTCGCCAGCCGGTCCGCCAAACCGTTCGGCTCCCCGCCGCGGCCTCGGATCGCGGCGCCGAGGACGTCGACGAGGCGCACCCCGGGTACCTCGACCGGGTACTGCATCGCGAGGAACAAGCCCTTGGCCGCCCGCTCCCACGTGGGCAGGCCGAGCAGCTCGTCGCCGTCGAGAGTGACCGAGCCGTCCAGCACCTCGTACTCGGGGCGGCCCATCAGCGCGTGGGCGAGCGTCGACTTGCCCGAGCCGTTGGGGCCCATGAGCGCGTGCACCTCGCCCGACGCGACCTCGAGGTCGACGCCGCGCAGGATCTCCTGGCCGCCGACGGCGACCCGCAGCCCGGCGATCCGCAGCGTGCTCACGCGTTCGTCACCACCACGTCGTCCCCGTCGATCTTGACCTCGTAGGCGCGCACCGGCTGCGTGGCGGGCAGCGTCTGCGGTTCGCCGGTCTCGAGCGAGAACGTCGAGCCGTGCTTCGGGCATTCGATCTCGCGCTCGTCCTCCCAGACGTCGCCCTCGGAGAGGGAGTAGTCGGCGTGGGAGCAGGTGTCGTCGATGATGTAGAAGTCGTCGCCGATGCGCACGACGCACAGGCGTTGACCGTCGACGTCGAAGCGCTTCGCCGAGCCCGACTCGACGTCCTTGACCGAGCACACGCGCAGGTCAGCCACGGCGGTGCTCCACCTTCTCGACCACGGTGCGGCGGAGAGCGCGCGCGAGCGTCGGGATCGGCAGTCGGTCCAGCACGTCGTCGAAGAACCCGAGCACGATGAGTCGCTCCGCCTCCGCCGGCGGCACGCCGCGGCTCTCGAGGTAGTAGAGCTGGTCTTCGTCGATGGGCCCGACGGCGCTCGCGTGCGAGCAGTGCACGTCGTTGGCTTCGATCTCGAGGTTGGGGATCGACTCGGCGCCGGCGCCCTCGGTGAGCACGAGGTTGCGGTTGGTCTGGCTGGCGTTGGCCTTCCGCGCGGTGGGGCGGAGCCGGATGAGGCCCGAGTAGACGGAGTGGGCCTGATCCTCGACCGCGCCCTTGAACAGCAGATCGCTCCGCGTGTTGGGGGCATCGTGATCCTGGAGAGTGCGGAGGTCGAGCATCTGGGTGTGGTCACCGAAGTAGACGGCCATGAGGTCGCTCTCGGCGTTGTCGCCGCCGAGCAGCGACTCGCTGCGGAGCCGGGCGTAGTCGCCGCCGAGCGCGACCGCCGACGAGTGCAGGGACGCGTCACGCCCGACGTGGGCACGCTGCAGCGCGACCTGCCACGTGTTCGGACCGTGCTCCTGCACCGACAGGTACCGAAGCCGGGCGTTGTCGCCGACCACCAGCTCGACGACGGCGTCGACGAGATGGCCGGCCCCACCGACCGCGGGTGAACCGAAGCGGTCGACGACCGTGACGTCGGAGCTCTCGTCGGCGACGACCAACGTGTGGGGGAACGTCGCCAAGCCTTCGCCCTCGGACCAGTGCAGCACGATGATCGGCTTGTCGACGACGACACCGGCAGGAACCTTGATGAACGCGCCGCCGGCGAGGAACGCGTCATGGAGCACGGTGAACGCGTCGGGCGACGCCTGCGAGCACGACCCCAACACCGAGGCCACGTCGGCTTCGTCGCACGTCGCGAGCCCGCAGACGAGGACACCCTTCGCGACGAGCGTGTCATCGAGCTCGTGGTGCACGACCCGCCCGTCGCGCACGACGACCAGGCCGGCCCGCTCGCCTGCCTCGGCCGCGACCGGGCCGCCGCCAGGAGCCAGCTCCGGCCCTGGCTCGCCGAGCTCGTCGCGCGACGGGGGACGGAACCGGTCGAGATCGAGCTCGTCGATCCGGCTGTAACGCCAGATTTCCTCGGCGTCGGTGGGCCAGGTGATCCCGTCGAGCTGCTCGGCGGCGGCAAGACGACGCTCGACGAGCCAGTCCGGCCCGCCGAGCGCGCGTGCGGCTTCTGGAGTGAACGCGGTCATTTAGCCGACCGCGCCCTCCATGTTCAGCTCGATGAGCCGGCTCAGCTCGACCGCGTACTCCATCGGCAGTGTCTTGACGATCGGCTCGATGAAGCCGTTCACGATCATCGCCGTCGCCTGCTGCTCGCTGAGCCCGCGGCTCATCAGGTAGAAGATCTGGTCCTCACCGACCTTCGAGACCGTCGCCTCGTGGCCGATGCGGGCGTCCTTCTCCTCGATCTCCATGTACGGGTACGTGTCGGACCGGCTGTCCTCGTCGAGGATCAGCGCGTCGCAGCGCACGTGGCTCTTCACGTTGTGCGCGCCCTCCTCGACCTTCACCAGGCCGCGGTAGGTCGTGCGCCCGCCGTCCTTCGAGATCGACTTGGACTCGATGATCGAGGTCGTTTCCGGAGCGACGTGGGTCATCTTGGCCCCCGCGTCCTGGTGCATGCCCTCGCCGGCGTACGCGACCGACAGCACCTCACCGTGGGCCTTCGGCCCCGTCATCACGACCGCCGGGTACTTCATCGTCAGCTTCGACCCGATGTTGCCGTCGATCCACTCGACGGTCGCCTCGCGCTCGGCCTTCGCGCGCTTCGTCACCAGGTTGTAGACGTTCGGCGACCAGTTCTGGATAGTCGTGTACCGGATGCGCGCGCCGGGCTTGGCGATGAGCTCCACCACCGCCGAGTGCAGCGAGTCGGTCGAGTACACCGGTGCCGAGCAGCCCTCGACGTAGTGCACCGACGCGCCCTCGTCGGCGATGATCAGCGTCCGCTCGAACTGGCCCGCGTTCTCGGCGTTGATGCGGAAGTACGCCTGCAGCGGCATCTCGACGTGCACGCCCGGCGGGACGTAGATGAACGACCCGCCCGACCAGACGGCCGAGTTCAGCGCCGCGAACTTGTTGTCACCCGGCGGGATGACCGTGCCGAAGTGCTCGCGCACGAGCTCCGGGTAGTCGATCAGCGCCTGGTCCATCGACGAGAAGACGATCCCCTGGGCCGCGAGGTCGTCGCGGTTCTTGTGGTACACGACCTCCGACTCGTACTGGGAGGTAACGCCCGAAAGGTACTTGCGCTCGGCCTCGGGGATCCCCAGCTTCTCGTAGGTCTTCTGCATCTCCTCCGGG
>JBKOZX010000334.1:0-3850 GCA_046726115.1 Actinomycetota bacterium
GATCCGGATCGCCTCGATGGTGCGCAACATGCTTGAGGAGGTGCGCCGGGCGCCGATCGACGACGCCGGTCGCCGGGCCCTGCGTGAGATCCACGAGAAGTCGATCCACGAGCTCGAGGAGGTGCTCTCTCCCGACCTCAAGCAGGAGCTGTCCGACGTGGTGCTGCCCTTCACCGGCGACGCGCCAAGCGAGTCCGAGGTCCGGCTCGCGCAGGCGCAGCTCGTCGGTTGGCTCGAGGGGCTGTTCCAGGGCATCCAGGCCACGCTCTTCACCCAGCAGATGTCGGCCCAGGCGCAGATGGAAGAGATGCGCCGCCGCGCGCTCGAGTCCGGCCAGCCGCCGCCGCAAGTTCCGCCCCAGGCGCCGCCGGGGAGCGGCTACTTGTGATGTCCGAGCCGCTTGCATCATCCGACCCGCCGCGGATGTTCGGCTCCTCGTGGACGCCGGACAGCTGGCGCGGGCGTCCGGCCGGGCAGCAGCCGGAGTGGCCGGACGCCGACGAGCTGGGTGTCGCGCTAGGAGACCTCCGGCGCCAACCGCCGCTCGTGTTCGCGGGCGAGGCCCGCCAGCTCACCGAGTCGCTCGCGGCCGTGGCTTCGGGCGACGCGTTCCTGCTGCAGGCCGGCGACTGCGCGGAGTCCTTCGACGCGTTCTCGGCCGACTCGATCCGCGACAAGCTCAAGGTGATCCTCCAGATGGCGGTCGTGCTGACCTACGGCACGGGCGTGCCGACGGTGAAAGTGGGCCGCATCGCGGGGCAGTTCGCGAAGCCCCGCACCGTGCCCACGGAAACCCGCGACGGCGTCGAGCTACCGTCGTACCGCGGCGACATGGTCAACGACTTCGCCTTCGACGCCGCGGCACGCCAAGCCGACCCGCAGCGTTTGATGCGTAGCTACCACCAGTCGGCGGCGACGCTGAACCTGCTGCGCGCCTTCACGAAAGGCGGGTTCGCCGACCTCAACCGCGTGCACCAGTGGAACTTGGAGTACGTCTCGACCAGCCGCGAGGGCCAGCGCTACGAGGCCGTCGCGCAGGAGATCGAGCGGGCACTGCGGTTCATGGACGCGTGCGGCATCGATCTCGCCGCCGAGGTCCAGCTGCACCAGGTGGATTTCTTCACCGCGCACGAAGCGCTGGTCCTCGAGTACGAGGAGATGCTCACGCGCCGCGACAGCCTCACCGATCGCTGGTACGACTGCTCCGCCCACCTGCTGTGGGCCGGTGAGCGCACGCGGCAGCCCGACGGCGCCCATGTCGAGTTCCTCTCCGGCGTCGAGAACCCGGTCGGCGTCAAGCTCGGTCCCGACGTGTCCCCCGAGGACGTGCTCGCGCTGTGCGAGCGCCTGAACCCGGCCCGCCAACCCGGCCGGCTCGTGCTCTACAGCCGGATGGGGGCGGACCGCGTCGCCGAGACGCTCCCGCCGCTGCTGCGCGCCGTGCGCATGGCGGGGCACCCGGTCGTGTGGGCGTGCGACCCCATGCACGGGAACACTTTCGTGCACGACAGCGGTTATAAGACCCGACGCTTCGAGGATGTGATGCGCGAGCTGCGCGGGTTCTTCACCGCCTGTGACGCCGCCGACGTCTGGCCCGGAGGGGTCCACGTCGAGCTCACCGGCGAGAACGTCACCGAGTGCCTCGGAGGCACCGAAGAGGTTCTCGGCGACCACCTCGAGCAGCGGTACGAGACCGTGTGCGACCCGCGGCTCAACGCCCGCCAGTCGCTCGACCTGGCGTTCCAGGTCGGGGATCTGGTGCGCCGCTGAGCCACGACGGCCGCTGCGGGCGACGGCGACGAGACACGGGGCCGGGTGCCCGGGAGGGAGCCATGGCAGAGACATTCGAGGATCTGGGCGCCAACTCCGGTCTCGCGGAGGAGATGCACCGCCAGTACCTCGAGAACCCGGCCACCGTGCCCGAGGGGTGGCGCGAGTTCTTCGCCAGTCGAGAGCAGACGACCACACCGGCCCCACCCGCCGCTCCCGCGCCCGCCGCGCCCGCGCCGGCCCCTCCGACCGTCGAGCCGATGCCGCCGGTTGCGGATGGCGACGAGCCCGTGCCCATCCGCGGCGCGTCGGCGCGGATCGTCGAGAACATGGAGGCCTCGCTCGAGGTCCCGCCGGCCCCGTCGGTGCGCACGGGTCCCGCCAAGCTGCTCGAGATCAACCGCCAGATCCTCAACAACCATCTCGCGCGCATCGGCGGCAGCAAGATCAGCTTCACCCACCTGATCGCGTACGCGGTGCTCAAGGCTCTGGCGCGGGTCCCGGTCATGAACTCGTCGTTCGAAGTCGTCGACGGGCAGCCGGGCGTCGCGCACCACGAGCACGTGAACCTCGGGCTTGCCGTCGACCTCGAGAAGAGCGACGGCACGCGCACCCTGCTCGTGCCGAACATCAAGCGCGCCGACACTCTCGACTTCAACGCCTTCCACACTGCGTACGAAGACGCCATCGGCAAGGTCCGCTCGGGGAAGATGTCGCCGGACGACTTCGCCGGCACGACGGGCACGATCACGAATCCGGGCACGATCGGCACCATGCACTCGGTACCGAGGCTCATGCCCGGCCAGGGCTTCATCGTCGGCGTCGGCGCGATCGGCTTCCCCGCCGAGTACGAAGGCGCCGACCAGCGCACGATCGCGCGCCTGGGGATCAGCAAGGTCATCACGCTCACGAGCACGTACGACCACCGCGTCATCCAGGGCGCCGAGAGCGGCCGCTTCCTCTCAGTCGTGCACGATCTCCTGCTCGGCTACGAAGAGTTCTACGACGAGCTGTTCCACAGCTTCGACGTCCCCTACGAGCCCGCGCGCTGGAGCGTCGACGTCGGTCCGCGTACCGAGGCGTTCGTGTCGACCGACAAGGCCGTCGCCGTGCAGCAGCTCATCAACATGTACCGCGTGCGCGGCCACCTCATCGCCAACCTCGATCCGCTCGGGCGCAAGGAGCCGCAGACGCACCCCGAGCTCGACGTCAACCACTACGACCTGACGATCTGGGACCTCGACCGCGAGTTCCCGACCGGAGGGCTCGCCGGTCGGCCCACGATGAAGCTGCGCGACATCCTGGGCCTCCTGCGCGATGCGTACGCCCGCACGATCGGCGTCGAGTACATGCACATCCAGGAGCCCGACCAGAAGGCGTGGATCCAGGAGCGCACCGAGGGCGTCCACTGGGAGCCGACGGACGAGCAGAAGCGCCGGATCCTCGAGCGGCTCGTCGCCGCCGAGGCGTTCGAGCGCTTCCTGCACACCAAGTACCTGGGCCACAAGCGCTTCAGCCTCGAGGGTGCCGAGAGCACGATCCCGATGCTCGACACGCTGCTGTCGGCCGCGGCTGACGACGGCGTGGAAGAGGCGGTCCTCGGCATGCCCCACCGCGGGCGGCTCAACGTGCTCACTAACGTGGTCGGCAAGTCGTACGGCCAGATCTTCCGCGAGTTCGAGGGTGAGCTCGACCCCACGTCGGCCCAGGGTTCGGGCGACATCAAGTACCACGTCGGCGCGACCGGGAAGCACGCGTCGCCGGGCGGGCACGAGCTCGTCGTCACGCTGGCGTCGAACCCGAGCCACCTCGAGGCGGTCGACCCCGTCGTCGAGGGCATGGCCCGCGCCGAGGAGGACCAGCGCGGTGACGCGGCCCGGACGTCCGTGCTCCCGGTGCTGCTCCACGGGGACGCGGCCTTCGCCGGCCAGGGCGTGGTGGCGGAGACGTTCAACCTCTCCGAGGTGCCGGGGTACGACGTCGCCGGCACCGTCCACATCGTCGTCAACAACCAGCTCGGTTTCACGACCGCACCGGAGATGGGCCGCTCGTCCGTCTACGCGACCGACATCGCCAAGAT
>JBKOZX010000335.1:0-3188 GCA_046726115.1 Actinomycetota bacterium
CGGAGAGCGCGATGTCCCGGTCACGGGCGACATTGACCGCGGCGGCGACATCGTCGGCGCTGGTGCACCGGGCGATGAGCGCGGGCTTGCGGTCGATCATCCCGTTGAACACCGAGCGGCTGTCGTCGTACCCGGAGTCGCCCGGTTCGACGAGCTCACCGCCGAAGCCCGGGATCTCAAAACGCGCGGTGCGAACGTCAGCCATGCCTGCCCCTGTCTGTCCTCGATCGAGCGAACGCTGCAGTATCCCACGCCGGCGCGGGTATCGATCAGTCGGGGCGTGAGAGCCCTCGGACACCTCGGGCCGCCGATACGCTCCCGCGAATGCCGACAGAGTTCGACCCGTTCGATCCGGGCCAGGCGCAGCACGCGTGGCCGCTGCTGAAGGAGCTGCGGCGCGAGGACGCGGTCGCACCCATCTCGGGCGGAATGCACTACGTCACTCGTCACGCCGAGTGCCGGGAGGTGCTGCGCGAGACGGAGGCGTTCTCGAACGCATCGGGGATGAAGGCACAAGGCGTCGAGGTGCCGTTCGAGGACCGGATCCTCGGGGAGCTCGACCCGCCGCAGCACAGCCTCGTCCGGCGGGTGATGGTGACCGCGCTCACCCCGAAAGTCGTCCACGCCGCCGAGCCGTTCATCCGCGGCACAGCCGTCGGCCTGCTCGACGGGGTGACGGTGCCGGGCCCAGCGGATCTCGTCGCCGCCTTCACCGTCCCTCTCCCCAACCGCGTCACCGTCCACCTGCTCGGGTTCCCGGCCGAGGACGCCCACACGATCGCTTCCTGGGCGGGCGAGCTCATGGTGAGCGAGTTCCCGCGCACGAACCGCACCGAGCGCGGCGAGGGGTTCGCCGGTGCTTTCCCGGAGTTCGCCGGCTACATCGACAAGAAGGTCGAGCATCGCCTTCACCAGGTCGAGCGGGGCAAGGAGACTCCCGACGACGTCCTCACCCGGCTCGTGCAGCTCGAGGTCGACGGCGAGCGCCTCACCCGCCGGCAGCTACGCGCGCTCATACGCAACCTCATCACCGGCGGGCTCACGACGACGAGCCAGCTCCTCGGCAACCTCTTGTACCAGCTGCTGAGCACGCCCGAGCTCGAAGCAGCGGTGCGCGCGGACGCGAGCGCACTCGACAACGCGGTCGAGGAGAGCCTGCGGATCGCGCCGCCGGTGCTGTTCGTCGCCCGCGGGTGCGTGCGCGACACACCCGTCGGGGGGACCGAGGTGCAGGCCGGCGAGCGCGTGATCGTCGGTACGGGGTCCGCCAACCGCGACGAGCGCCTGTTCGACGACGGCGAGACCTTCCGGGTCGATCGCCCGAACGCCGGCGAGCACCTGACGTTCGGATACGGGCCGCACGTCTGCCCGGGCGCCGCCCTCGCGCGGATCGTCGCCCGCATCGGGATCGCCGCGTTCCTCGACCGGTTCCCAGCGGGCTCCGTCCGCATCGCCGACGGCTACGAGTTCGAGAACGTGCCGACGTTCTTCGAGATCGGGCCCCGTCGCCTCCCCGTCGAGACCACAGTCAGGTGACAGACGACCCGCGGGCTCGTCCGCTTCCGTACGAGGCGGTCGGTTCGGGGCCGACGATCCTGTTGCTCCATGGTTACGGCATGGAGCCGGAGACGTATCTGGACACGGCGCGTCTTCTGGCCGACCGCGTGCGCGTCGTCATCCCCGACCTGTTCGCGCTTCCGGAACGCTGGACCTTCGACCACACGCTCGACTGCCTGGAGCTCACCCTCGACGACCTCGGCGTCGAGCGCGTCAGCCTGCTCGGCCACTCGTTCGGCGGCGGTCTCGAGCTCGGGTTGGCGGCGCGGTCGCCGGCGCGGGTCACCGAGTGCGTGTTCAGCGACACGCTCGGCATGAACCGCGAGTTCTCGCTTGCCCGCGAGGCGGTCCATCCGATCGGCATCCTGCGCATGGCGACGCCGACGGCAGCGCGGTCGTTCGTCCGGTCATGGTTGCGTCACCCGGTGCAGCTGTCGGCGGCGGCGCTGTGGGCGTTCCGCAGCAACCGCGAGACCGAGATCGAGGCCATCGCCGCCGCGAGGCTGCCGTGCCACGTGATGTGGGCCGCACGCGACACGATCCTGTCGCGCAAGGACGGCAAAGAGTTTGCCCGGCGACTGCACGCGACGTTCACGGTCGCCGAGCCTCCGCCCGGATACGGCCCCATCGATCACGACTGGATGTTCGACGACCCCGAGCTGTTCGTGCAGCACCTCGACAAGCTCGGGCTTCGGGCGCTGTCCGGCTAGGGATTTATCCGGTCGGGCCGCCGACCGAGTCGTTGTCGATGTTGATGTCGACGCCGCCCCAGGACTCGTCGTGCCCGCCCTGGTACTGATGGATGCGCGCGCCCTGCCAGACAGAGTCGGAGAAGTACGGGTCGCCGTAGAGGCTCGGGTCGCCGTTCCAGTGCGCGAACCAGATCGCGTCCAGCTGGTACGGCGGGTTGTTCTGAACGTTCGCCATGTCCCGCACGCCTGACGCGGCGCTGCTGTACATGGCGGCCGGATACCCCTGATTGTGCAAACCGGCGATCCAGCCCGACATGAACGCGGTCACCGCGTCCACACAGGACCCATTGCTCGAATCGTAGGCCTCCAGGTCGAAGTAGATGGGCGTGCCCGGCCCGAGGCCGCGGGCTTGGGCCCTGTTGACGGCGTCGCCGGCTGAGCCCACTCCTTGGGTCTGGGCGTCCTGGAGGTTGCCCGACATGGTGGCCACGCCGCCGGCGAAGGTGCACCATGCCTGCAGCCCCACGTAGGTCGGGATGAGCCCGTAACCCCAGCTGTGCACGGTGTTGACCCAGCCTGCGGTCAGGTTGGGCTGCGCCTTGCACGCAGCGTTCCCGCCGCCGATGTACACGCCGACGAACCGGTAGGGCGACTGGAGCCACGCGGACATCGCGCCCGTCGACGGCGCGTCGCACGTGTCGAAGCCGGCGCCGCTGCCGCCGGGGGCAGGCGTCTTCGTCGGCGCGCACGCCACCACGCCGGCGGTGAGCGCGGCCGCGACGGCGAGCGCGGCGACCCCGCGTCTCATCCGCCCGCCCGCTCGAACGTGCCGAGGATCTGCTGGGCGAGCGCGTCACTCTGGCGGAACGTCACCGTCGCGACGAGGCCCAGATCGTCGAACGCCGCCACGAGGTTGCGGGTGATCGCACTGTTCGGATC
>JBKOZX010000336.1:0-2707 GCA_046726115.1 Actinomycetota bacterium
CGTGAAGGTGTGGCGCGCGCACGTGGAAGCCGGGGACGGGCCGGCTGGCGTCGTGCGCGCGCACGGTGAGCTGGTGACGACGGACGGCGTGCTGCAACTCGACGAGGTGCAGCCCGAGGGCAAGCCCCGGATGACCGGCGAGGCATGGATGGCCGGTCGGCGCGAGGAGACGCTGTCGGTCGCGCCCGCCGAGTCGTCGTGAGCAGCCGGGACCTCGCGCTCGCCGTGCTCCTGCGCGTCGAGGAAGGCGCGTACTCGAATGTGCTGCTCCCCAAGATGCTGCGCGAGTCGGCGCTCGACGCTCGCGATCGCGCTTTTGCCACCGACCTCGTCTACGGCACGCTCCGGCAGCGACGGGCGGTGGACCACCTCCTCGGGCTTGTGACCGACCGGCCCCTCGCCGAGCTCGACACCCCGACGCTCGCCGTGCTCCGACTCGGCGCGTACCAGCTCACGAGGGGCATGCCCGCACACGCCGCAGTGAGCGAGACCGTCGACGCCGCGCCGCGCCGCGCCCGCGGCTACGTGAACGCCGTGCTGCGCAAGGTCGCGGGGTTGGGCCCGCCGTGGCCGTGGCCGAAGGGCGACGACGTAGCGGCGCTGGCGACGCGGCTGTCGTACCCGGACTGGCTGGTCGGCGAGATGATCGACCGGTACGGCATCGACGCGGCGCGCGCGAGCCTCGAGCGGGGAAACGAGCCGCCGACGGTCGCCTTGCGCGTCAACCGCCGCGTCACCGACGCCGACGCGGTCGGGGGAGAGCTCCGGGCGACGGGGGTGGACGTGACGCGCGGAGAGTTGAGCGAGGGTGCGCTGCGCGTACGGGGGACCGGCGATCCGGCGCGGCTGGCGGCGGTGGCCGAGGGTCGGGCGACGCCGCAGGACGAGGCCAGCCAGGCCGTCGTCGACATTCTCGACCCGCAGCCCGACGAGACGATCGTCGACACCGCCGCCGCGCCGGGTGGGAAGGCGACGGCGATCGGGGAACGCCTCGGCGAATCGGGGCGCGTCGTCGCGGGCGACGTTCGCCCCGGACGTATCCGCTTCGTTGTCGCTGCGCTCCGGCGCCTCCGCCTCGGCGAGGTCATGCCGGTCGTCGCCGACGGGCGGGCGGTGCCGCTGCGACCCGCGAGCGCGGACCGCGTCCTCGTCGACGCGCCGTGTAGCGGCCTGGGCGTGCTGCGGCGGCGCGCCGAGCTGCGCTGGCGCATCGAGCGTGAGCACGTCGAGAGGGCCGTCGAGCTCCAGCGCGACCTCCTCCGCGCCGCGGCCGAGACGGTCCGGCCCGGCGGGATCCTCCTGTACTCCGTCTGCACACTCACCGCCGCCGAGACGACGGGGATCGACGCGTGGGCGGAGCAGGCGCTGCCGAAGCTCGTCGCGGACACGCCGCTCGGGCCGCCGTGGCGACCGCGGGGGAGAGGAGCGCTCGTCCTCCCGCACGATGCCGACACCGACGGGATGTATGTCCTCCGGCTACGGCACACATAGGGTGATGTCATGAGCAGGGCGAAACAGGCGAGCAAGACGGGGAAGATCGCACCGTCGATCCTGTCGGCTGACTTTGGCCAGCTGGCCGAGGACGTCGAGCACGTCTCTCCGGAAGCCGACCTGCTCCACGTGGACGTGATGGACGGGCACTTCGTACCCAACCTGACGATCGGTCCACCGGTCGTGAAGTCGCTGCGGAAGCGCACCGACCTCTACCTGGACTGCCACCTCATGGTCGACAACCCGGGTGCGCTGATCGAGGACTTCGCCGACGCCGGCGCCGACGGGTGCACGATCCACATCGAGCTCGGCGACCCCCGGCCCACCTTCGCCCGCATGCGCGACCTCGGGCTGCGCGTCGGCCTCACCCACAACCCCGAGACGCCGGTCGAGACCGTCCTTCCGTACCTCGAGGAGATCGACACCCTGTTGTTCATGAGCGTGCATCCCGGGTTCGCGGGACAGGCGTTCATTCCCTCGGTGCTCGACAAGCTCACGGTCGCGCGCCGCGCCGTCGACAAAGGCGAGCTGTCCGTCGAGCTCGAGATCGACGGTGGGATCAATCATGAGACCGCGCCGCGAGCGGCTGCCGCCGGTGCCGACATCCTCGTCGCGGGGAGTGCGATCTTCCACGCCGACGACCCGGTCGCCGCCGCCCGGCGGATTCGGGAGGCCGCATGGCCGCCCGCGTCCTGATCGACGACGGTGGCATCCCTGCAGGCGAAGGTGCTGACGGTCTCGGACGGCGTTGCAGCGGGGGCGCGTGAGGACCGGTCGGGTTCCGCGCTCGTCGCGCGTCTGCGAGACGAGTCCTACGAGGTCATCGACCACCGTGTGACCACCGACGGTCGCGATGCGGTGGAAGCTGCGCTGCGTGAGCTGACGGCGAGGTTCGCAGGGCTCGTCGTGACGACCGGAGGGACCGGTTTCGGCCCTCGGGACCTCACACCCGAGGGCACGCGCGCGATCGTCGAACGCGACGCGCCCGGCCTCGCCGAGGCCATGCGGCGGAGGAGCGACGGGGGTGACCGGGCGTTCGGGATGCTGTCGCGGGGCGTCTGCGGTGCTGTGGGGCAGGCGCTGGTGTGCAACCTGCCGGGGTCGTCGAGCGGCGCCGTCGAGTGTCTCGAGGCGATCCTGCCCGCGGTGCCCCACGCCCTCGAGCTGCTCGCCGGGGAACACCCCCATTGAACGCGTAATTGAAACACGTTATACT
>JBKOZX010000337.1:0-7657 GCA_046726115.1 Actinomycetota bacterium
CCTCCGGGAAGTCGTCGCGCAACCCGTTCACGAGGGCTGCGGTGACTGGGATGACGTCGCCCCCGCCTTCGCCCGTCTGCTCGCGCACCTCGGCCAGGATGTCGCCGTCGCGGTCGACGACCGCGCAACGCACGTTCGTCCCGCCGAGATCGATCCCGATGGTGGGCGGGCCCGGCGCCCGGGCCTCGTCGGTCACGCGAGGTCGATGCGTCGAACGCGCCCGCCGCCCACCGGGTGGTCCTCGCCGGCTGCGCACTCGGCCGCGTCGCTCCCCGACCGGTGCGCTTCGACGGCGCGCTCGCCGGCGTCGACGACCGCCTTCGCCGCCAGCAGCAATTCCTGCGCCGCCTTGAGCAGGTGGTCCACCGTCTCGGGTGCCGCCTCGAACAGCGCCGAGAGCATCGCGTCCGTGCTTACGCCGAGGTTCACGGGGTCCGCTCCGGCACCGGCGGTGTTCGGCTCGCTCTCGGTCTCGTCGTGGCGCGGCGCCCCGACGTCAGCTTGCGGGTCACGCGACACCATCGTTGGCAACCTCCACGAACTCGACTTCAAGTCGTCCCGCGGCCATGCGGGCGCCCGACACTTCCCGCCGCCGCAGGCTCTCGGGCAGCACCACGGCTCGGCGATGCGCCCCCACCGCGACGAACAGCTCGCCGTTGCTCCGCCCCAGCTCCACGTCAGCGCGGTCGGTGAAGGGCAGCTGCATCGACAACACGAGCGTGTCGCCGCTGGCGTCCACCCGGAACGGCTCCACCGCCGACAGCCGCGCGGCCGCGTCCTTGCTCCCGTACAGGTCGGCGCCGAACGTCGAGAGGTGGTTGACCCCGACGAGCTCGCGGTCGGCGAGCTCGGCTCGCAGGACGGGAACCGGCGCGAACGCGGCCTGGATCGACTCGAGGTGCTCGCGCTGCACGCCCTTCCACGATGCGAACCATGGATCAGCGATGGCGTCGGGCAGCAACCGGTTCGCGATCACCGCGTCGACGTGGTACCCGAACAGCGACAGGTACGTGAACGTCCGCCGCGCCTCTGCCACCACCAGCCGTTCCGCGTTCACGACGAGGCGGGCGCTCGTCACGGCGCCGTCGGTGAGCAGGTCGCGCACACCGTCGAGCCGCGCGTAGAACCGGCGCACAGCTTTGAACACGTCGTCGCCTGCGATGGGGGCGCTCATCAGCCGCGACAGCAGCGGGCGCACGGCCCGGGTCGCGTGACGTTGCGCGGGGAAGACGCGCTCCATGTACCAGCCGAGCACGTCCGGGAGGGACAGCAGTCGGAGCGTCTCCGCCGTCGGCGCGCAGTCGACGACGACCACGTCGTACTCCCCCGACTCGGCGTGGGCGCGGATGTCGGCCAGCGCGAACACCTCGTCGAGGCCGGGGATCACCGCGAGCTCCTCGGCCTCCACGGCGTCGGCGCCGGCCCAGTCGAGCAGGGCGGTCACGTACTCGCGCACCTCGCCCCACGACTCCTCGAGCCGGGCGCGGGCGTCGAGCTGCTGACCGTGGAGCGTGCCGCGCACAATCCCTGTGATCGAGGTCGGCTCGTCGCCGAGCGACGGGTCGTCGAACGCGTCGGCGAGCGAGTGCGCGGGGTCGGTGGAGCAGACGAGCGTGCGGAGGCCCGCTTCTGCCGTCCGAACTGCGGTGGCCGCCGCCACTGTCGACTTCCCGACTCCGCCCTTCCCGGTGAACAGCAGGATGCGCATGCGGCCTATGCCTCGACTTCCTTCTTCAACTCCTTCAGGGCGGTGCCCACGATCATGCCCGCGGCGCGCCGTTTCAGGAATCCCGGGAGTGGGATCGACGGCTCGATGGCGAGGTCGTAGCTGACACGCGTCCCTTCGTCGTCGGTGTCGAAGCGGTAGGTCCCGTCGATGGCGCGCACCATCTCGCCCTCGACGAGCGACCAGCTGAACGCGGCCGGAGCGTCGGAGTAGTCGTACTCGAGCACGTACCGCGCGCTCCGCCCGACGCCCGCGGCGCGGTATTCGACCTTGGCGCCCCGGCCCTCCGAGTCGCGCTCGAGGATCGTGGCCTGCTTCACGTCCTTGGCCCACTCGGGATACCGCTCATAGTCGATCGCCACCTCGTAGCAACGCTGGGGCGGGGCATCGATCCGGATGCGCTCACTTACCTGCTCGGCCACTCGACTTCCTCTCGCGGGCGGCGGGGTCGGGCATGCGACGGGGTGGGAACGAGCCGTGGCACGCGCCCCACAGCCCGATCAGCCCGAGGGGCAGCATAGGGACCAGAACGCCGAACGGCTCGGGCGCCGCGGTGACAGCCGTCACCGCGAGGCACACGGCCAACGAGCCGAACAGGTGCAGGCGCACGCGCCGCGGGGCCGGGCCCTGGATCAAGAACATGCTCGCGACGACAACGTCGTCGCCTCTCGTGGTGCGCGCGATCGCGACCGCGAACGCCCAGCACCAGACCACGAGCGAGATGCCGAACAGCCCGAGCGCCACCACGATCGAAGCCACGTCGAAGGCGTGCACGCCGAGTGCGGCCGGAATGGCGGTCACCGCGAACAACGCGTTCGCCGCCCAGGACGCGACGATGATCCGCTGTCCGGGCATCTCGTCGCGCGCCTCCACACCCGGCATTCGTCGCAGCGTACCGGCAGTCTCTATGCGCCTCGAAGCGGCGCCAACGTGCTGAGGTCGCCACGCGTGACGGGCAGAAGCTTGGCGACCTGCCGGTCGTAGGTGAGCTCCTCGACGGCGCGCCGGCGCGCCGCGGTGCCGAGACGCTCTCGGAGCCCGTCGTCGGCGAGCAGCCGCTCGAGCGCAGCGCGGACCGCGGCCACGTCCCGGGGCTCGACGACGAACCCCATCTCGCCGTCGACGACGGCCTCATGGGACCCGCCGCTGCGACCCGCTACCGAGGGCACGCCGCACGCGGCGGCCTCGACGAACACGATCCCGTACCCCTCGGCCTCGAGGCCGCCCCATCGCTCACGGCAGAGCATGGCGAACACGTCGGCGCAGCCGTACAGGTCGGGGAGGTCGACGTCGGGCACGCGGCCGAGGAACCGGCTGCGTCGGGCGATGCCGCGCTCGGCGGCGCGACCCGCCAGACGGGCGGCGTCGCGGCCGGCGCCGCCCACGACGAGTTGCACGTCGCGGTCGAGGCCGGCGACGGCGTCGATGAGGACGTCGAAACCCTTGCGGGGCACGAGACGGCTGAGCCCGAGCACGACCGGCCGGTCCGTCGCAAGGTCGAACCGGCGGCGCAGGGAGTCGCGTGCCAACTGAGAGAGCGGCCGGAAGCGGTCGGTGTCGACCGCCGGCGGCACCACCAACGTCGGCAGCCGCCTGCCGGCGGCACGCGCCGCCACGCGCGCGGGGTACTCGCCGGCGGCGACGATGCCCGCCGCGCCCTGCAGCACCCGCCGGACGAGGGACCCTCCCCCGGGGAGCCGGGCAGGCACATTGACTTCGGCGCCGTGCGCGATCACGAGGTGCGGCGCGGCGCGCAAGCGGCGCCCAATGTGCCCCAACGGCAGCGCCGGGTCGATGAACACCACGTCGGCGCCGATGTCGCGGGCAATCGCCTCGACGCG
Organism: Actinomycetota bacterium; assembly: GCA_046726115.1. Classification (GTDB taxonomy): domain Bacteria; phylum Actinomycetota; class Acidimicrobiia; order IMCC26256; family JACDBD01; genus JALZAA01. The sequence goes on from JBKOZX010000337.1 coordinate 3,568, forward strand.
ACGCGTCACGGCCGGCGTCGGCAGGAGGACGCGCCCGCGGACGCGCTCGATGTGGAAGGGCTGCGCCTCGTCCCACTTCGCCGCGCCCTCGTAGGACGTCGTCAGCACGTGCGTCTCTTGCGGCGGCAGGCGCCGCCACAGCTCGTACAGGTACGACTGGATGCCGCCCACCTTGGGCGGGAAGTCGTTGGTGACGAGCAGCGAGGGCACGACGCGGCGACTGCGACTACGCGGGGACAGTCTCGGAGCGGGCGCGCTCCTGCGCGCCGGCTGCTTGCGCCCGGAGCCCGAAGCCGGTCGTGAGCAACACCACTCCGACTCCGGCGGCGATCGCCCCGCCCGCGAACGCGCCGCGGTAGCCGCTCAGCGCGGCGACGCCACCGAGGATCAGCGCGCCGAGGCCTTGCGAGAGATCGAAGAAGCTGCTGAACGTCCCGACGACCGAGCCGCGCTCGTTGTCGGGCACGGCGGTGAGGGCGAGCACGAGCAGCGCGGGATAGAGGAGCGACATGCCGGCCGCGAACACGGCGGTGCCCAGCACGAGCCCGGCGACGCTCGGCCACGCCGCCATGACCGCGAGGCCCGTCGCCCCGCACGTGAGGGCGATGGTGGCGGCCCGGCGTCCCCCGAGGATGTCGGGCAGCCGGGCGCCGAGGATGCGCACGCACAGGATCAGCCCGCCGTACAGCAGGAAGAGCGTGTCGGCGCCGTGCAGGCCGAGGCTCTTCACGTAGAGCGGGACGAACGCCGTGAACCCGGCGAGGCCGATGAGGCCGAGAAAGAGAACGACACCGGGAGCGAGCGCGGCTCGGTGGAGCAGCTTGCCCGCGGGACCGTGCGGAAGCGTGCGGGCGACCTCGACGGTGATCGTACCGAGCGCGGCGGCGAGCAACGCGAGGCCGGCGGAGACGAGCCACGCGGCGAGGTACCGGTCGTTGCCCAGCACGGTCTCGCCGAGCGCGGGACCGAACGCGAGGCCGCCGTACACCGCGACCGACCAGTAGCTGACCGCCTCGCCCCGGCGATGCTCAGGCGCGAGGTCGGTGATCATCGTGGCGGCACCGACGAAGAACGCGGCTTCGCCGACGCCGGACGCGACCCGGATCGCCACCAGGAACGGCAGCGCGTCCACGGCGCCGTAGAACGCGGTCGAGACGGCGACGATGAGCGCGCCGCCGATGATCAGGACCCGGCGGCCGAAGCGGTCGCCGACGCGCCCGGCGTACGGGCGCAGGAGCACGGCGCCGACGAACAGCGAGCCCACGGCGACGCCGACGCCCACGTTGCCGCCGGCGAGGGGCCCCTTGACGTACCGAGGGATGACCGGGATCAACATGCCGATCGCCATGAAGTAACTGAGACCGGCGGCGACGACGAGCAGGAAGCGCGGCGTCAGCAGGCGTTCACGGGGCGGCATTGAGTTCCTTTGTTCGCCGTCGCAAGCTCCGGCTTTGCGGCGCCGGTCGGCCAAGCCGCCGTCGCCGCGCGCCATCGTCGCCGCCGCGCGCCGACCGCGCCAACGGCTATCCATCGCGCTCCTCGATGCGTGCGCTGGGGGCCTGATAGTCCCCCGCTGCACGCATCGCTATTGCTGCGCCGCGTGCGCGAGGGCGTCCTGCCACGACGCCCGCTCGGCGATCATCCGCCGGTACTGCATCACGATCCGGGGCCTGCTGAACCCGAGCGCGCCCACGAGTCGGCCGGCCCGCCCGAACAACGCCACGAACCGGCGCTCCTCGAGCGCGCCGTCGGCGACCACGACCTCGTCGTCCCCCCGGATCCACCCGACGGTCTGGATCTTGACGTCGTACTGGTCCGACCAGACGAACGGGACGGGCGCGAACGGCTCGCTGCCCGCGTCGGCGGCAAGGAGGCGACGCGCCGCGGCCACGCCCTGCTCGGTGGCGTTGGTCCAGTGCTCGAGACGCATGCGTGCGCCGTCGAACAGCGGGTTGGGCCACCGGGCGACGTCGCCGGCGGCCACGATCCCGGGCGCGGCAAGAAGCGTCTCGTCGCACACGACGCCGTCATCGAGCGTGAGCCCGCTGCCTTCGAGCCAACGGGTCTCGGGGGTGACGCCGACGCCGACCACGACGAGGTCGGCGTCCACTGCGCTCCCGTCGGCCAGCAGCACCTGCTCGACGCGCCGATCACCCGCGAAGCGGGCGACCTCGACGCCGCAGCGCAGGTCGACGCCGTGGTCGCGGTGGAGCTGCCCGCACACGTCGCCGATGACGGGGCCGACGCCCCGGGCCATCGGCACCGGGAGCATCTCGAGCACCGTGACGTCGAGGCCACGATTCCGGCACGTCGCCGCGACTTCCGACCCGATGAACCCGGCGCCGATGACGACGACGCGCGGCCGCGCTTCGAGGCGGGCGCGGATCGCGAGGCAGTCGTCGAGGGTGCGAAGCACGAAGATGCCGTCGAGCGGCGGCGTATCCGGCAACGTGCGGGGACGAGCGCCGGTGGCGACGACCAGCCCGTCGAACGTGACGCGCTCGTCGCGGTCCAGCTCGACGACGCGCCCCCGAACGTCGAGGCCCGTGGCGCGCCGGCCCAGCTGCAGGTCGAGCTCGAGGTCGTCGTAGGGCTGTCTGCGGAGCGCGGTCTGCTCGGGTTCCCACTCCCCCGCGAGCAGCTCCTTCGACAGCGGCGGCCGGTCGTACGGGAGGTGCTCCTCGCTCCCGACGAGTGTGAGCCGGCCGTCGTAGCCCTCGTGGCGCAGCGTCTCGGCGGCGCGCAGTCCCGCCAGCGAGGCGCCGACGATCGCGATCGCGCGCATCCTGCTCACGGCGCGGGCACGCTACCGGGACCAGGGAAGTAGCAGGAAACCTGACTCTCACGTCATACTTGGCGTTCCGTCCGGGGAATCGGAGCAGGTTTGCCAGCTTCTCAACGCGTCGACGTGAGTGGCCGCGCCCTCGCGCTGCGTGACGTCGACCTCGACCGGTTCCTCCATCCCCGGACCGTCGCGGTCGTCGGCGCGTCCGAGGCGTCGCGCAAGCCCAACTCCGCAATGACGCGGAAGATCAAGGGCTGGGCGGACAAGCACGGCGCGACGTTCTACCCGGTGCACCCGAGCTACGAGACGGTCCTCGACGCGCGGTGCTATGCGTCCGTCTTCGACGTCCCCGGCGACATCGACCTCGCCGTCATCCTGACCGGTAAGGCGGTCGACACCTTCGAGGAGGTCCTGCAGCGGAAGGCGGCGTTCGCCGTGATCTTCGCCGCCGGCTTCGCCGAGGCAGGCAAGGACGGCGAGCGCCTCCAGGCGCGTCTCGACGAGCTCGTGCGAGACGGCGACGGGCGGCTCCTCGGGCCCAACACGCACCTCAACGCGTTCGAGGACTTCCGCGAGGACCTCGCCGGGCCGTCGATCGCGCTGATCACCCAGAGCGGCCACCAGGGCCGGCCCGTGTTCCAGGGCCAGGAGATCGGCATCCGGCTGACCCACTGGGCGCCCACCGGCAACGAGGTCGACCTCGAGTTCGCCGACTTCGCGCGCTACTTCGCCGATCAACCGGAGGTCGGTGTGATCGCGGCCTACATCGAGGGGTTCAAGGACGGGCGAACCCTCATGCTCGCCGCCGACCACGCCGCCAAACTGCACAAGCCGATGGTCGTCGTGAAGGTCGGGCGGACGGACGAGGGCGAGGCGATGGCCATGGCGCACACCGGCCACCTCACAGGCTCCGACGCCGTGACCTCGGCGGTGTTCCGTCAGTTCGGCATCACACGCGCCGACGGCCTCGACGACCTGCTGGACACCGCAGCTGCGTTCGCGCGCACGAAACCCGGTCTGGGTGGTGGCGGCGACGGCATCGGGATCTACGCGATCTCGGGCGGCACCGGCGCGCACATGGCTGACATGATCTCGGCCGCCGGGCTGCGGATCCCGTCGCTCAGCAATGAGACGCAGCGCGCGCTGCACGACGGCTTGATTCCCGAGTACCTGCGGGTGTCGAACCCGGTCGACTGCGGCGGCCCGCCCGTCGCGGACGCCCGCGGGCGCCAGATCCTCGATCTCGTCCTCGCCGATCCGAACGTCGATGTGCTGGTCGTCCCGATCACGGGCGCGGTGGAGATG
>JBKOZX010000338.1:0-4823 GCA_046726115.1 Actinomycetota bacterium
TGCCGTCGCCGGTCAGCAGGAGTGGCAGCGCGAGCAGGCCCAAGCCCAACGCGACGGCGGACGCGAGCAGGTTGGCGAGCAGCAGGATTCCCGCCGTCGGCCACCACCGGCCGCGCACGAGATTGAACGAGCGGCCGAGCGCTTTGCGCCCGCGGGCGTCTTCGATCAGCAGCGCCGGGATCGCGACCGCCCATGCCGCGTAGAGCCAGATGCCAGGGACGATGCACGCCGCGAACGCGAGCAGGAGCAGCACGGCGTGGATCACCGTCAGCCAGAGCAGCGGGCCCAGCCGCTGGTATCCGAAGCGCAGCGAGCCGCGCCAGTCCGTGTCGGTGCCGAGGTACGTGTCGCTCAAGGCCTTCAGACACGCGGCCTGGGCGAGCGCCGCCGAGATCACGCTGATGACGAGGAGGACCAGGAAGGCGGCGAAGCCGGCCCAGCCGTCGCCCGACGTGGTCGTCGTGCTGCCGGCGGTCGTCGTGGTGCTGTTGGGGATCGACAGGGTGACGAGGATGCTCAGCACCTGGACCGGCACGACGACGATCGCTACCGCCGCGAGCATCGTGCCGAACTTGGTCCGGTAGATCTTGATGCCGGCGTCGAGCGTCTCGCCGATGCCGAGTGGTCGCAGCTGCGCCGGGTTGCTGCTCACTTCCCTCCTCGCCGTCGCAAGCTCCGGCTTTGCGGCGACGGTCGGCAAAGCCGCCATCGCCGCGCGGAAAGCTACGGCGTCAGCGCCTTCGCCGCGCCGTCCGCCTCGCCCAGGACGACGGCGTTTCGGGGGGTGGTTACAGCGCGCGCACGAGGGTGGCGTCGCCCTGGCCGCCGCCACCGCACAGCGCGGCCGCACCGAGCCCGCCACCGCGGCGGCGCAGCTCGTTCACGAGCGTGACGACGAGCCGGGTTCCCGACATGCCGATCGGGTGGCCCAGCGCGATCGCCCCGCCGTTGACGTTCACGACGTCGTCGCTGATCTTGAGGTCGCGCATGGCGGCGAGTCCCACGGCGGCGAACGCCTCGTTGATCTCGAACAGGTCGATGTCGGAGACCGACTTGTCGACGGGCTCGAGCGCCCGCTTGATCGCCCGGGACGGCTGGGTCAGCAGCGACGGGTCGGGCCCGGCGACCATGCCGAAGCTCACGAGCTCGGCGATCGGCGTGGCTCCGAGCTCCTCGGCTTTCTCCCGGCTGGTGACGATCACGGCGGCGGCGCCGTCGGAGATCTGGGAGGCATTGCCGGCGGTGATCGTGCCGTCCTTGGAGAACGCCGGCTTCAGCTTGCCCAGCGACTCGGTGGTCGTGCCGGGGCGGACCCCCTCGTCGGTGTCGATGAGGATGGGCTCGCCCTTGCGCTGGGGGACGCTCACCGGAGTGATCTCGGCGGCGAAGCGGCCTTCCTTGATGGCGGTGGCCGCCCGTTCGTGGCTCTTCGCCGCCAGCTCGTCCTGGGCCTCGCGGGTGAGACCGCCGAACCGTCCGGCGTACTGCTCGGTGCCGGCGCCCATGTGGACAGCGTCGAACGCGCACCACAACCCGTCCCGGATCAACGAGTCGACGAGCTCGCCGTCGCCCATCCGGTACCCGGCACGCGCCCTCGGGAGCAGGTACGGGGCCGCCGTCATGGACTCCATGCCGCCCGCCACCACGACCTCGGCGTCGCCGGCCTGGACCATCTGGTCGGCGAGGTAGATCGCGTTCATCCCCGACAGGCACACCTTGTTCACGGTGAGCGCGGGCACGGTCATCGGCACGCCGGCCTTCACCGCGGCCTGGCGGGCGGTGATCTGGCCCTGCCCGCCCTGGAGCACCTGACCGATGATCACGTAGTCGACCTGCTCGGGCCCGACGCCAGCGCGCTCGAGTGCAGCGGCGACCGCGAAGCCGCCCAGGTCCATGGCCGAGAACGACGCCAGTGCACCGGACAGCTTGCCGATGGGCGTACGAGCCGACGAGAGAATGACCGAGCCGGGCATTGCTTCCCTCCCCCGAGAAACGATCGTCCTGCGAGAGTAGCCGCACGAGACGCCGGACAAACCAGCCGGCGCGGCGTCGGATACGGTCACCGCGCGGCGGCGCCAAACCAGGGCGACCAATGGAGAAACGTATGACGGAGATCGAGAGCATTCGCGACGCAATCCTCGAGGGCGCCGACGGCGACGCCGTGGGCGCGTTGCAGTTGCCGGCGACGTTCCGGGGCGCGGTCGTGCGAGCCGAGGAGCAGGAGATGTTCGCGGGTTTGCCGTCCGAGGCGAAGGACCCGCGCAAGTCCACGCACGTCGAAGACGTCCCGGTGCCCGAGCTCGCGCCGGACGAGGCGTACGTCGCCGTCATGGCGTCGGCCATCAACTTCAACACCGTGTGGACGTCGATCTTCGAGCCGCTGCCGACGTTCCAGTTCCTCAAGCGCCTCGGCAAGGAGAGCATGTGGGGGAAGCGCCACGACCAGCCGTTCCACGTCATGGGCAGCGACGCTGCCGGGGTCGTGCTGCGCGTCGGCTCCGCGGTGCGGAACTGGAGGCCGGGCGACCAGGTCACGATCCACTGCAACTACGTCGACGACCAGGACCCGTCGTCGCACGACGACTCGATGCTGACGGTCAACCAGCGCATCTGGGGCTTCGAGTCCAACTACGGCGGTCTTGCCGAGATCGCGCTCGCGAAGGCGAACCAGCTGATGCCCAAGCCCACCCACCTCACGTGGGAGGAGGCGGCCTGCAACGCGCTGTGCAACTCGACGAGCTACCGGATGATCGTCAGCCCCAACGGCTCACAGATGACCCAGGGCCAGAAGGTGCTCGTGTGGGGCGCCAGCGGCGGGATCGGCGCCTATGCCGCCCAGTACGTGTTGAACGGGGGTGGCACGCCGGTGGGTGTGGTCTCCTCGCCCGAGCGCGCTGCACTCCTGCACGAGATGGGCGTCGAGCACGTCATCGACCGCAAGGCCGAGGGCTACAAGTTCTGGAAGAACGAGCACGAGCAGGACCCCGGCGAATGGCGGCGCCTGGGTAAGAAGATCCGGGAGCTCGTCGGCTCCGACCCCGACATCGTGTTCGAGCACCCGGGGCGTCAGACGATGGGCGCGTCGGTGTTCGTGTGCAAGCGGGGCGGGATGATCATCACGTGCGCGGCGACCTCGGGCTACACGATCGAGTACGACAACCGGTACCTCTGGATGATGCTCAAGACGCTCAAGGGCAGCCATTTCGCGAACTACCGCGAGGCATGGGACGCCAACCGGCTCGTGGGTGAGGGCAAGATCCACCCGACGCTGTCGGTCGTGTATCCGCTCGACCAGACCGGCGAGGCGGCGGCGCAGGTGCACGGGAACCTCGTCGAAGGGAAGGTCGGCGTGCTCTGCCTGGCACCGGAGGAAGGCCTCGGCGTCACGAACCCCGAGCTGCGTGAGGAGCACCTCGACCAGATCACGCTGTTCCGCCGCCACCACAAGGGTGAGGCATGAGCGATCCCGTCCTCACCGAGATCGACCACGTGGCGATCGCGGTGCGCGACCTCGACGACGCCGTCGAGTACTACCGCAACACGTACGGGGTCGAGCCCGTGCACCGAGAGGTTGTCGAGAACGACGGCGTCGAGGAGGTGCTCCTGCGCGTTGCCGACTCGTACATCCAGCTCCTGACGCCCGTGCGTGACGACTCCCCGGTCGCCAAGTACCTCGACAAGAACGGTGAGGGCATCCACCACGTGGCGTACCGGGTGGACGACTGCGCCGCCGCGCTCGAGCGGGTGAAGCGCGAAGGCCATCGGGTTATTGATGAGGTGCCCCGGCCCGGGAGCCGGGGCACGACCGTGGCGTTCCTGCATCCCAAGACCGCGTTTGGCACGCTCATCGAGCTGGTCCAGGAGTAGCACCTGCGCCTCCCCGACGGCCGTGCCCTCGCGCACGAGGAGCGCGGCGATCCGGCCGGGACACCCGTCGTCCTCTTCCACGGCGCGCCGGGCTCGCGGCTGTTCGCGCCGCCTCCGGACATCCCGGCGTCGCTCGGCGTGCGGCTGATCAGCTTCGACCGGCCCGGCTTCGGCGGCTCGGACCGCCGCGAGGGGCGAACGGTGCTGGAGACCGCGGCCGACGTCGCGGCGCTCACCGACGCGCTCGGGATCGACCGCTTCGCCGTGCTGGGTGTGTCGGCGGGCGGCGGCCACGCGCTCGGCTGCGCCGTGGCGCTCGGTGGCCGGGTCTCAGCCGTCGCGGTGACGAGCATGCCGGGCCCGCTCGACGAGGTACCGGGCGCCTGGGACGCGCTCGACCGCCGGCAGCGGCCGGCGGCGGAGATGGCCCGCCAGGACCCCCGGCGGGCTGCTCGCGGGGTGGCCCGGTACACGGAGCGGTGGCTCGACGACCCGTCGACCTTCCTCGGTGGGGGCACGGTCGACGACCGCGACCTCCTTGCCGAGCCGGCGGCGGGGGCGATGCTCGTCGCGGACGTGACCGAGGCCCTGCGGCCCGGCGCCGGCGGCATGGCCGACGACCTCGTCGCGCTGTGGATGCCGTGAGGCTTCGGGATCGCAGACGTCCGGCCCGGCGTCCGCCTCTGGCACGGCGCCCAGGACACCCGCGGCGAGCCGGACTTCCGCTACCTCGCCGCCGCGCTGGCCGGCTGCCGGTCGCAGATCTGGCCGCACCAGGGCCACCTCGGCGTCGTGCGCCACTGGCGGGACGTGCTCACCGAATTGTGGGTCTGAGCGGCCCCGCTTCGGCGGGGCCCTTGCGCGTTCCCCTGCATCCGCGCGCGGGCGTGGGTACGCTGCGCGCCGCCGAGTCGGAACGCCAGCGCGCGGAAGAGAGCTGATGGCCGAGTACACGC
>JBKOZX010000339.1:0-9393 GCA_046726115.1 Actinomycetota bacterium
GTCGAAGCGCCGCAGCACCTCCCACGCGGCGCGGTTGGGGCCCGCCGCGGGGTCGTCGGGCGACGTCGGCACGAGCAACGGGAACTGGCGCGCGCCGGCCTTCGCCCGCTCGTCGGGGAACGGCGCGTCGTACGCGGCGACGACGTCGGGAGAGAGCTCGGTCGCGCAACCGGTCGAGACGATGAAGCCCACCCCGAACTCGGGCACCTCCTGCGAGAAGCGCTGCCACCGGAGGAACGCCTTGCCCGGGTGGCGGTCGCCGGTAGGAAGGAACGTGTTGGCGGCGACGACGCGCGCGAACCGGTCCGGCTTCTCGGCGACCAACCGCAGACCGATGAGGCCACCCCAGTCCTGGCCGACCAGCGTGACTCGGGACAGGTCGAGCTGCGCGAGCACCGATCCCATCCAGTCGACGTGCCGCAGGTACGTGTAGTCGGTGCGCTTGACCGGCTTGTCGGAGCGTCCGAAGCCGACGAGGTCGGGCGCGATCGGCCGGAGGCCGGCGCCGGCGAGGATGGGGATCATCTTCCGGTACAGGTAGCTCCACGACGGCTCGCCGTGCAGCATCAGCACGGGCTCGGAGCCCGGATCGCCCTCGTCGACGTAGTGGACCCGCAGCGCGCCGCCCTCGCCGTCGGGCACGTCGAGGTAATGGGGCGAGAACGGGTACGCGGGAAGATCGGTGAACCGCCCGTCGGGCGTGCGCAGCGCGTCCATCAGGCGTCGCGCAGGCAAGCCCGCAGCATGTCGGTGACGGTCTCGCGCGCAGCCCGCGGCGACACGTCGATCTGCAGACGGAGGGTCTCCCAGGTGGACGCGCCCGACAGCACCTCGAGCTGCACGATCAGGCGCTCACGGTCAGCGCCCTTGCGGCGTGCGATCTCGGGACCGAAGACGATCTCGATTTCCGCCCGTGACAGCGAGCGCGCCAGGGCGAGCACCTCCGCGAGCGCGGGCGAGAACGGCTCTTGGAGCACGGCGGCCCGGCGTACCTGTGCCGACGTCTCGTGGATGCGCTCGCGCTGCCTCGTGAAGGCTTCGAGCCGGGCGTCGAGCGGCCCGTCGCCGGGGATCGCTTCGACGACGTCACGCATTCGCTCGAAGTGACGGTGGGCGGCCGCGGTGAAGAGGTCCTCGAGGTCGTCGAAGTGGACGTAGACCGACCGCAGCGACACACCGGCGCGTTCGGCGACCTGTCGCGCCGTGGGGCGGAAGTTTCCCTCGTCGAGCAGCGACAGGAGCGCTTCCACGACCGCGTCGCGCGTGCGGGCGGCGCGTGCGGAGCGTCCATCCGTGAGGCTGGTGGTCGCCACGGCCTCGCACGATATTGTTCTTTCACTAGGTGTGCAATACGTGTCAAACCGACCGGGGGAGGGCGGCGATGGCCGACGGTACGTGGGAGCCGGGTTTCGACGAGGTGGTCACGACCCTCGACGCCCAGGTTGCCGAGCACGGCGGCGGCGCCGCTGTCTGCGTGTACCAGCATGGCCGTCCCGTCGTCGACGTCTGGACGGGCGCGGCGGACACCGCCGGCACGCCGTGGCGGTCCGACAGCATCGCGGTGTCGTATTCGACGACCAAGGGCGTGACGTCGACCGCGCTGCACATCTGCGCCGATCGCAACCTCGTCGACTACGACGACCGGGTCGCGGTGCACTGGCCCGAGTTCGCGCAGAACGGCAAAGACGCGATCACGGTCCGGCAGGTGCTGTGCCACGAAGCAGGTCTCTACGACGTGGCGTCATTCCTCGAACGGCCCGAGCAGATCCTCGACTGGGACGCGATGGTCGCGGGCCTCGAGCGGATGAAGCCCGCGTTCGAGCCCGGCACGAACAACGGCTACCACGCCGTGACGTACGGCTTCATCGTCGGGGAGATCGTGCGCCGGGTGTCCGGGCTCGGCATCACCGAGTTCGTGCGTCGCGAGATCGCGGAGCCGCTCGGGCTCGACGGTTGCTACGTGGGGCTTCCTCCCGACGAGATGGGTCGTCTCGTCGCGACGATCCCGCCGCCGGACGCCGGAGAGCTCGGTCAAGACCCGGCAGCGATGCTGCGCATCGCCGAGCGCATGGGCCTCACGATCCGCCCTGAGCTGATCGCCGCCGCGTTGCCGCCCGTGCTGCTCGAGCCGAACGCGGACCCCGCGTGGGTCGAGCAGCCGATGCCGTCGGGCAACGGCTGCTTCACCGCGCGGTCGCTCGCGCGCATGTACGCCTGCCTGGCCGCGGGCGGCGAGCTCGACGGTGTCCGGCTGGTGTCGGAGCAGACGATCGATCAGGCGATGGAGCCGCAGAACGACCGCGCCGATCTCATCCTCGGGTTCCCGATGCAATGGCGCCTCGGGTACCACGGCGTGATCACGTCGGCCGGGGTGCTGCCGCAGGCGTTCGGGCACAACGGCTACGGGGGCTCGGGCGCGTGGGCCGACCGGGAGCACGACCTCGCGGTCGGTTACACGCTCAACGCGCTCGGCAGCGCGTTGGCCGGTGACGTGCGTTTCATGGATCTCGGCGGCGCCGCCGTGCGCGCGGTCGAGGGCGCGCCCGTCGCCATTCGAGACGTTCCGTGAACGTCCTGCTGATCACGACCGATCAGCAGCGCGCCGACTCGATCGGCGCCTACGGGAATCCCGTGTGCCAGACGCCGCACCTCGATCGGCTGGCGGAGCAGGGGACACGGTTCGCGGCATGCCGCACGCAGAACCCGCTGTGCCAGCCGGCGCGGGCCACGATCCTCACCGGCACGTACCCGTCCACGCACGGCGTGACGTGCAACGGCATCGACCTTCCCTCCGAGGCGGCGGCCGACTCGGTCGCGACCCTGTTCGCCGACGCCGGGCACGCGACGGGGTTCTTCGGCAAAGCGCACTTTGCGTCGACGTTCCCGTTGCTGCCGACGGGGCAACTCGAGTCGGTCGAAGGCTCGGCGGCGATGCGCGACGGTTGGACGGGGCCGTACTTCGGCTTCGAGCACGCGCAGCTGCTCCTCTTCGGGCACATGCTCCGCGTCGCGCCGCTCATGGGTCAGTGGAACTGGTGCTTCGGGCCGGCGCCGTTCGGTCTCCACTACGGGCGCTGGTTGTCCCGGGACGGGCACGAGCGCGGCGCGGAGCGGCTGCGCGACATGCAGCCGGAGGCTGCGGGGCGGCGCTGGGACCACACGCAGACGTGGCCGAACGCGCTGGCCGAAGAGGACCATCCCACGACGTGGGTCGCCGACCGGGCCGACGAGTGGCTGCGGCGCGTCGACCGGCCGTTCTTCGGCTGGGTCTCGTTCGCCGACCCGCACCATCCGATGGACCCGCCCGCGCCGTGGTCGAACCAGTACAGGCCCGAGGACGTGCTGGAAGCGCTTCCCGCCGTCCACCCCGAGGAGTTCGACACGAAACCCGGGCTGCACAAGGTCTGGACCCAGGGCGACCGCGGCGGGCCCTACGAATGGGCGAACCCGGGCGGCGCCAGACTCGCGCGCGAGGAGCTCGCGACCATGACGGCCGCGTACTACGGGATGGTGAGCCAGCTCGATCACCAGATCGGTCGGTTGCTGGCGACGCTGGACGAGCTCGGCCTCGCCGACGACACGCTCGTCCTCGTGAGCACCGACCACGGCGAGTTCCTCGGCGAGCACCAGATGATCTTCAAGGGACCGTTCGCGTACGACAGCCTGCTACGCATCCCGTTGCTCGTGCGCGGCCCGGGCTTCGACGCCGGCGCGGTCGTCGACGATCCCGTGGGCACCATCGACGTCGCTCCCACCGCGCTCACGGCCGCCGGGCTGCCCGTGCCGCCGCGGATGGAAGGGCGGCCGTTACTCGACGGGCCGCGCGAGCACGTCCTCACGGAGAACGACTTCCAGATCGTGCTCCGCCACCCGATGCGCACCCTGTCGACTCGGCGCTACAAGGTCACCCGGTACGAGGAACAGCCGGGCGTCGGCGAGCTGTACGACCTCGACGACGACCCCAGCGAGCTCGTCAACCGGTGGGACGACGCCGCGTACGGCGCGGTGCGCAGCGACCTGCTCGCCACCCTCGACGACGTCGCGAACCACGACGTCCGCTCGCTCCCGATGGTCGGTCTGGTGGCGTGACCGGGGTGACGACCGTCACGTCGCCGCTTCCGGTGCGGGGCGGCATCATGCTCGTATGGCGTCTGAGCTAACTCTCGAGGCTCCGCCGGGAGGCGTCATCCGGGTGACCGCACGTTCCGGCGACGTGCGCGTGACGGGCGAGGAGCGCGGCGACGTCGTGGTCACCGGCGCGCGTCACGCCGAGGTCACGAGCGACGGCTCGGTCGAGGTGAAGTCGAGATCCGGGTCGGTCAAGATCCGCTGCCCCGCGCGCAGCGACGTGATCGTCGGCGCGAACTCCGGCAGCGTCGAGCTCCGGGGTCGGCTCGGGTATGCGCGCGTGACCGTCGGCAGCGGGAGCGTGGTCGTCGACCACGTCGAACGGCTCGACGCGCGCACAGGATCGGGGTCGTTCGAGATCACGGAGTGCGCGGGCGAGTGCCGGCTCAAGACGGGGAGCGGCAGCATCAAGATCGTCCAGTCCGGCGAATCCGATCTCGCCACCGGCTCGGGCAGGGTGGCCGCAGACCTCGTCGAGGGCGCCAAGGTGAAGGCGGGAAGCGGCAACGTCGACGTCGGGCTCGTCGGCCCCGGTCACCTCGACGTCAAGGCTCTGTCGGGGTCCGTCACCGTGACCGTCCCGCGCGGCGCCCAGCCCGCGACGCGGCTCAAGGCGCTCAGCGGCAACGTGCGCTGCGACTGTCCCGACGGCGGCGAGGGCGAGATCCGGGTGAAGACGCTCAGCGGAAACATCCGGATCGTCGAGCGGTGAGCGGTTCGCCCTCCGGCGCGGTGGTCTTCACCGACATCGTCGGGTTCACCGAGTTCACCGCCCAGCACGGCGACGACGAGGCGCTGGCCTTGCTCGACCGTCAGGAGAAGGTGGTGCGAGGCGCGCTGCCCGACGACGCGCGGGTGGTCAAGGATCTCGGTGACGGCCTGATGCTGTGGTTCCCGGAGCCGGTGAGCGCGCTCACCGCCTGCCTCGCGCTCGCCGAGCGGTTCGAGGAGGAGGCCGCCACCGACGTCCCGTTGTGGGTGCGCGTCGGCATGCACTGGGGCTGCCCGACGCGTCGCGGCGACGACCTCGTCGGCCACGACGTGAACCTGGCTGCCCGCATCGTCGACGTCGCCGGGCCGGGGGAGGTGTTGGTGTCCGAGCCGGTGCGCGAGCTCGTAGACGGCCGCGTCGGAGACCTCCGGCTCGACGAGCTCGGCCCGGTCGTGATGAAGGGCATCCCCGACGCGGTCCCGCTCTACCGCGCCACTCGCATCTGAACCGCCGCCGGTAGTCTCCCCGCGGCGACGGCGGCTTTGCCGACCGTCGCCGCAGAGCCGGAGCTTGCGACGGCGATTGGAGAGGCGTGCTGCGGTACCGAGGCCTTGCGCTCGTGCTGTCGTGCACGGTTGTGGTGTTCGTGGCGTGCAGCAGCGGTTCCAACACGCTCGACGGCAACGAGATCGAGCGCTCGATCGTCACGCAGCTCCGCAAGGATTTCAAGGGTGCTCCGGTCGGCAAGGCGCACTGTCCCAACGAGATCAAGAGGAAGACCGGCAACGTGTTCACGTGCACGGGCACCGTCGGCAACGAGCCGGTGCCCATCACGGTGACGCAGACGGAAAACGATCCGGGATACCGGGCTGTGCGCGCCGTGGCCGTCCTGGACGTCGCCAAGGTGCAGGACTTCGTGCAGACGCAGTACGACCAGCAGGTCGGTGTCCAGGTGACCGCAGTGTGTGCGCCGGGGAAGACGGTGCTCGTCGCGAAGCCGCAGACGATGATTCCGTGCACCGTCACCGACGCCCAGGGAACGACCGACACGGTGCAGGTGCTCGTGAGCGATACGAGCGGGAACATCAAGATCGCGACGATCTAGCTTCTCGTCGGTCGCTACCGGTTCACGACCTTGGTGCCGCGCTCGCGCAGCTCATACTTGAGCACCTTGCCCATCGCGTTGAGCGGCAGCTCGTCCACGAGCTGCACGTAGCGCGGGACCTTGTAGTTCGCCATCTCAGCGCGGCTCCACTCGGCGAGCTCGTCCGGGGTCGCCACGACGCCCGGCCGCAGCACGACGAACGCCATGCCGACCTCGCCCATTCGCTCGTCGGGCACGCCGACCACGGCGACCTGCGCGACCTTCTCGTTGCGGAGGAACAGGTTCTCGATCTCGGCCGGGTAGGCGTTGAACCCGCCGACGATGAACATGTCCTTCGTGCGGTCCGTGATGCGCACGTATCCCCGGTCGTCCATCACGCCGACGTCCCCGGTGTGCAGCCATCCGTCGGGGTCGACCGTCGCCGCCGTCTCGTCGGGCTCGTCGAGATAGCCGCGCATGACGTTGTAGCCGCGGATCACCACCTCACCCGGGTCGCCACGGGTGACCTCGCCGCCGTCGTCGTCGACCACCCGCACGTCGACGCCGGGGATCGCTCGCCCCGAGGTGGTCGCGATGGTCTCGGCATCGTCGTCGTACCGGCACATGGTCGCGATGCCGCACGTCTCGGTGAGGCCGTAGCCGGTGATGATGGTCTCGAACGTGAGCTCCTCGCGCATGCGCACGATGAGCTCGACCGGGGTCGGCGCCGCACCCGTTACCGCCAGGCGCAGGCTCGTCAGGTCGTGGTCGCCGCGGCCGGGGTGGTTGAGGATCGTCTGGTACAGCGTCGGCGGACCGGGAAGCACGGTGATGCGGTCGCGCGGGATGCGCTCGAACACCTGGGCGGGGTCGAACACCGCCTGCGGGAGCACGGTCGCGCCCATCATGAGGGACGCCAGCCATCCCGCCTTGTAGCCGAAGGCGTGGAAGAACGGATTCACGATCAGGTACCGGTCGTGCTCCTGCAGCCCGACGACGTCGCTCCAGTCGCGGTACGCGCGCAGCGTCTGCGCGTGAGTGAGCATCGCCCCCTTGGGGTTCCCGGTCGTGCCCGACGTGAACAGGATGTCGGACAGGTCGGTGGGCTCGACTGCCTGCGCGCGCGCCTCGACGAGCGCGTCGTCGACCGTCGAGCCGGCGGCGAGGAACTCGGTCCATGACCGGGTTCCTTCCGGCGCGGTGCCGCGCAACACGACGATCGCGTCGAGGTCGGGCAGCTCGGCCTCCACGTCGACGGCGTCACGGAGGAGCGTGACGTAGTCGGTGTCGAGGAAGCCCGTGATCGTCACAAGGGCCTTGGCGCGCGCTTTGCCGAGGATGTACGCGGCCTCCCGACCCTTGAAGCGGGTGTTGAGCGGGACGAGCACACCTCCTGCCGAATGAAGCCCGAGCGCGGCGACGACCCACTCCCACACGTTGGGTGCCCAGATCGCGATCCGGTCGCCCCGTTCGATTCCGAGTGCGAGGAACGCGCGCGCGGCGTCGTGCGCTGCCGTGGCGAGCCCGGCGAAGGAGATGGTCCGGTCGTCGCTCACGTCTACGATCGCCTCTCGTGCCGAGAAGCGCTCCGCAGAGCTGTGCAACAGCCGGGGTGTCGTGCCCCATTCGAGGTCGCCTCGGACGCTCGTCTCGCTCACCGACGCTCACCTCCGCCCGATCTGACGGCCCGTCAGGCTACCGCCGCCTGCTCTCGCGGCGTCGGCGGCTTTGCCGACCGGCGCCGCAGAGCCGGAGCTTGCGACGGCGCCGGGAAGGGCGATGAGCGACCAGCTGGTGCTGCGAACGGCGTCCGAGGACGGCGTCGCCACGCTGACGCTCAACCGGGCCGACAAGAAGAACGCGCTGTCGATCGCGCTGCGCGACGAGCTCTCTGACGCGCTCGACGAGCTCGCCGGCGACACCTCGGTGAAGGCCGTCGTCGTCACCGGCGCCGGTGACGTCTTCAGCGCGGGCTTCGATCTGCGCGTGTTCCAGCAGCCGGAGCTGGCCGATCGCCGGTGGGCTTCGAGCGACCGCTTCCACGCCACCGTGCTCCGGTTCCCGTTGCCGCTCGTCGCCGCGATCAACGGACCGGCGATCGCGGGCGGGTTCGACCTTGCCGTCATGTGCGACATCCGCGTCGCCGCCGACACGGCTCGGTTCTCGCACCCCGAGATCGAGTTCGGCGACGTCGTGTACGGGCCGCTCCACGACATCGTCGGCGGGGGACTGGCCCGGGAGCTGTGCTTCACCGGCCGCGTCGTCGTGGCGCACGAGGCACAGGCGCTCGGCCTCGTGTCGAGTGTGGTGCCGGCCGCCGCGCTGCAGGAAGAGGTGAAGCGCTACACGGACATGATCCTGCGCGCGCCTCGCGACGTGCTCTTGCGGACGAAGGCCAAGGCGATACGCCGGGCCGCCGTGGTGACCCGCGACACCCTCGACCTCTGACCGCTCCCCCTTTCTGGTGTCGCCTACATACCTATGACGTGGGTAGATGACGCCAAATGGTTAATTCCAGCGGCGGCGCGGCCGCGCAGGTGAGGATGAGAGGCGATGGGCGACCTGGCGGCTGACACTGCGATCGAAGGGTCCGACGGGCGATACCGCGCCCGCCTCTCGCGCGACTGGGAGATCTGGGGGCCGAATGGTGGGTACCTCGCCGTCATCGCGCTCCGCGCTGCCGGGGCGCACACGCCGCTGCGGCGGCCGGCGACCTTCTCTTGCCACTTCCTCGGCGTGGCCGACTTCGATGTCGTCGACCTCGGGGTCCGCACGATCCGCGCCTCCCGACGTGCCGCGTCGATCGCAGTCTCCATGACGCAAGCGGGGAAGCCGATCATCGAAGCCCTGGCGTGGATCGTCGGCGACGTCGACGGCCTCGAGCACGACGCTGCGCCCATGCCCGACGTTGCGCCGCCCGAGAGCCTGCCCAGTGTCCGGGAGCGGCTCGGGGAGGACGAGCGGGGCCCGTACCACGCGTTCTGGAGCAACTTCGACGAACGGCCTCTCGAATGGGTCGACAACTGGGAGGAGCGCGAGCCGGGCGAGCCGACCTTCCGGTCGTGGTACCGCTACGTCCCTCGCGACCGGTTCGATGACCCGTTCGTCGACGCCGGCCGCGCACTGTTGCTGGTCGACACGTTGGGATGGCCCGCGGCTGTGCGCGCCTATGCGAACGACCTGCCCTTCTACGCGCCGAGCCTCGACGTCACGGCTCGGTTCCACGCCTCCTCGCCCGAGTCGCCATGGCTCCTCGGCGAGTGCCGGTCGCCTGTGGCCCGCGACGGCCTCGTCTCGAGCGCGGCCTCGGTGTGGGCGGCGGACGGTCAGCTGCTGGCGAGTGGCGGGCAGCAGATGTTGTGTCGGCCGGCGAACCTGCAGGGGGCGTGAGCGGCCGCTTCCCGCCGGGGCGTCAAGGGAGATAGTGCGAGTGGACCACCCACCACGCGCCCACGGCCTGGCCCACGAC
>JBKOZX010000340.1:0-2171 GCA_046726115.1 Actinomycetota bacterium
ACCCCGGAAGGGGAGGTCGTGGCCTGGGCCGACCGCATCGCGTACGTCTGCCACGACTTCGAGGACGCGGTGCGGGCGCGGATCCTCACGCCCGACGACCTGCCCGCCGAAGTGCGCGACATCGTCGGCGACGAGCGCGCAGATCAGGTGGGCACGTTCGTCCACGCCGTGCTCGACGCCCTCGACCGCACGGGCGAGATCGGGATGACGGAGCCGGCGGCGTCGGCGCTGACGACGTTCCGGGACTTCAACTTCGAGCGCATCTACCTCCGGCCCGCCGCCCGGAAGCAGGCCGAAAAGGTCGTGCACCTGCTCCGCGGGCTGGTGGAGCACTTCGCCGACGCGCCCGGGCGCCTGCCGGACATCGCGGACGGCACGCACTTCCCGGTCGAGCCCGGCTCGCCCGAAGCAGCTGCCCTCGCCGTGCAGTACGTGAGCGGGATGACCGACAGGTTCGCGCTCGGGCTCGGCGTCGAGCTCCTCGGCTGGCGGCCCGAGGTACTTCCTCGCGGCGTGTGACCGCAACGGCACAGCCTGGCACCGCTTCCGTCCTAACCTGAGGCTCGATGGGCATCCTCGACGACGACGTCGCCCGGGTCCGCGACGCGACCGACCTGGTGGCGCTGGCCGGGGAGCACATCGCCCTCAAGCGCGTGGGCCGCCGGTTCATGGGCCTGTGCCCGTTCCACACCGAGAAGACGCCGTCGTTCTCCGTCAACCCCGAGATGGGGCTCTGGTACTGCTTCGGCTGCCAGAAGAGCGGCGACTCGATCACGTTCATCCGCGAGGTGGAGCACCTCGACTTCGTCGAGGCGGTCGAGCGGCTCGCCGCGCGTGCCGGCATCACGCTCCGGTACGACAGCGCCAACGTCGGCAAGGACCGGAAGCGCAAGGAGCGCCTGAGCGAGGTCGTCGGCGCCGCGATCGCGTTCTACCACCGCATCCTCGTCGAGGCGCCCGAGGGCGGACCGGGCCGCAAGCACCTCCGCAGCCGCAACTTCGACGGCGACGCGGCGCGCCGGTTCCAGCTCGGCTGGTCGCCCGACGGCTTCGACGACCTCAGCGGCCATCTCCAGCGGGAGGGCTACGAGCGCAAAGACATCCTCGACGCCGGGCTCGCGTTCGTGAACCGCGCCAACAAGCTCCAGGACCAGTTCCGCGGCCGGCTCATGTTCCCGATCTACGACTCGCGCGGCGAGCCGGCCGGGTTCGGCGGCCGCGCGCTCGGCGACCAGATGCCGAAGTACAAGAACTCGCCTGACACGCCGATCTACCAGAAGAGTCGGTTGCTGTACGGGCTCAACTGGGCGAAGGGCGAGATCGTGGCGCGCGGCGAGGTGGTGATCTGCGAGGGCTACACCGACGTCATGGCGTTCGCCCTCTCGGGCGCGCCGAACGCGGTTGCGACGTGCGGCACCGCGCTCGCCGACGAGCACTTCCAGATCCTCAAGAACCTCGCTCGCAAGGTCGTACTCGCCTACGACGCCGACGCCGCCGGCCAGGCTGCCGCCGAGCGCTGGTACCAGTGGGAACAGCGCTACGAGGTCGAGGTCCAGGTGGCCGACCTGCCGCCCGGCCGCGACCCGGGCGACCTCTGGAACGACGACCGGGCCGCGCTACCGGCGGCGATCGAGCGGGCGGCGCCGTTCCTCCAGTTCCGGATCGACCGGCTCCTCGCGAGCGCGGATCTCGGGTCGCTCGAAGGCCGCGCCCGCGCCGCCGAGGCGGCGGCTGCGATCGTCGCGAGCCATCCGAGCGATCTCGTGCGCGACCAGTACGTCATGAAGCTCGCCGGCGATCTCGACATCGACGCCGACCGGCTGCGGGAGACGGTCCGGCGCGGGCCCCGTCGGGCCCCGTCGAGTGCTCCGCCGAGGGAGACCACCGAGTCAGCGGCTCCACGCCTGCCCCCGATGGACCGGCGCGAGCTGGACCTCCTGAAGTGGGCGATCCACGAGCCGGAGATGGTTGCCGACTGGCTCGACGCGTCGCTGTTCCACGACGAGAGCGCGCGCGCCGTGTTCGTGCTGCTGAGCGAAGCCGCCACGTTCCAAGAGGCGCTCGATGCGAGCGACGGCCCGACGCATGACCTGCTGCAGCGGCTCGCCGTGGAGGAGCTGCCGAAGGCCGACGATCGCGAGCCCGAGACCTTCAGCGCGCGGCTCATGATC
>JBKOZX010000341.1:0-4105 GCA_046726115.1 Actinomycetota bacterium
TCTGACGAGGGGCCATTCGGAAATCCGAGTCGTCCTCGCATGCCGAGGGCGGCGCGTATTGCCAGGCCATGGATGCGATCGTAGGGACGCTCGACGGCCGAGCGAACGAAGCCTGGCGGACAGGTCAGGAGCGCCAGGTGACCGACGCTTTGGTAGAAAGCTGCCGAGCGAGCGCCCATTGCTTCTCTATCGATGGGCGGCCAAGGGGCGCGGGCTGACGCTGACGAGAAGGGTTCCAAGCCGAAGAACGTGGCTGGCCTTGGCTGGAACGGGCGGCCTCGCCTTGCTCACGTTCGCGTTGCTCGCGGGTCGTCGGGCGCAGCGGACGGACGAGACGTGGTTCCTCTGGGTCACAGATCGCCTCTCCCACGGCCAGGTTCTCTACCGAGACGTGTACGCGGTCACGACGCCCGTGTCGTTCTGGATCGGCCTAGCTGCGGTCAAGGTTGCTGGCGCAGAGTTGCTGGTCATACGTGCGTTGAGCGTTGCCTGCTTCGTGGCGTCAGTGGAATTGGCGAGACGGTTGGCCAAACGTCGAGGCGTCGGCGGGCCGGGTCAAGTACTGATCATCGGGACGATCTTCGTGCTCGGATCACCCGCATCGCACGCCATCGCGCTCTATTCAGGTATGGCGATCGCGCTGGCAATCGCGTCGTGGTACGTCCTCGACGGCCCCGGCGGGATGCGACCGCGCCAGAGGCTGGTGATCGTTGGCGTCCTGACAGGCCTGTGCTTCCAGACCAAGCCGAACGTCGGCATCCTGGCCTTGTTGGCCGTCATTGCCGCAGTGACGCTCCCAAAGCAATCTCCGGTTGGCGGGTCGCGTCGAAGTTACGACGCGGCAATCGTGGTCGGAGGTTTCGCGGCCTCTGCAGGCGCGGTGCTGGCCGTGGTCGGAGCGACTGGCGGTTTGCACGGCTACGTCGACTACGTCTTTCTCAACAAGGCCGACTATCTGCACGCCGGCGTGACATACGTCAACCAGCTCGGCGACGCGGCACGAATCGCCGCAGGTTTCGGCACGTCGCGGGCGTTGTCAGACCGCGTCCTGACCGCCGTCATGCTCCTGCCCCTTGCAGCAACAACTGCGCTCACGGCCGCGTTCATACGGGCCCGACGAACTGTCGGCGCCTTGCTCCTACCCGCCGCGTTCACAGCCGTCGGGCTTGCCGCGCTCGTGCCACGGGCGACACCAGGGCACGTCGCTGCCGCCGCCCCGCTACTCGTCACGGGACCGAGTATCGCCTGGCGGGTCGGCCATCCGGCCGGCCCGAACGTCCCTTGGTCGCGAGTCGCTGCGGGTACGGCCGCCGCCGGTCTCGCCATCGGGTTCGGCGCGCTCGTCGCGAGATCAACGCAGGGCCTTGTCGGTAATCACGTCCCCCTGCGCCACTTCGCGGCCATTCCGAACGACCGCCGCCAAGCCACACGTCTTCGCTCCGAGCTCAGAGCCCTTCGCCGCGCAACGAGAGGGCGTGTCTTCATCGTAAAGACCGACGCCGGATTTTTGTACCTCGTGGGAGACCTCTCCGACCCGGTGCCATTTGACATTCCCGAACGCACTGATTTCGGACCTGGCGACGAAAACGATGCGATACGAGCAATTCAAAGAAACCACCTGGCCTTCGTATGCCTGCGCGAGGGCGCCGTTCGAGAGTCTCGCCCACACCCCCCGCTAACCCCGGTCAAGGTGGAGCGCTACGTCCGCCACCACTTCCGTGTCGTGTCGAACTTCGGCACGTGCCGACTGTACGAACGCCCGGGTCGCAGCAGCTCCCGGCTACATGCACAGGCGGCTTACGACACGGGTCGTGCCATGCCGTAGTGGGCAGACCTGACCGCACGGCCCCCGGACGACCATTGCACTCCCGCGATGTGTCCGTCCCGAGTCACGAGGAGGCCGATCGTGCCCTCTCCGAGGCCTGAAGGTCGGCCTCCGGGGCCGGGCTCATTCGCAGGGTTGGTGCGTCGCGTGTCGTCCGTGCCGTGAGGAGTCGCAGTCGAGTCGTACACGAGCACCGAGTACGCGTCGAGTCCCGTTCGAGTCGGCGTCCCCGCGATGACCACAGCGTGCCCCGACGCGCTACCAGGCTTGGCGGCCGAGCCGCGATCGTAGGACCAGGCGACGACGTCTCCGGGTTGCAGCGCCCCGACCGAGGTGACCGGCGCCCACCCGGCCAGGTTCGCACCGGCGTCGACCGTGTCGAACACGGAGACATACCTCGCCGGGGACGGAACGAAACCCGCTCGGAGCTTCAGCAAGTTCTGCGTGGTGGCCCACGCTGTGGGCGCCGCTCGCCCCATCGCGTACGACACGAAACCGACGCAGTCGTAGAAATAGGAGTGGCCGACCTCGTTTTCCTGGTTGTGATGGTGGTACCGGGTGCCGGCCGTGGTCGTGTACTCGCGTCGCGCTTCGTCGAGCATCGGGCCCTCCCCCGGACCACTGCTGAGCGATCGTGATGGCGTGATAGCCCGCGCGGGGGAGGTGACAATGACCAGCGCCACGAGCCCCAGCGTCAACAGCGTCGTCATTGCCACGCAGACGCGCTGACGAGAGCTCCGCCGGATCGTCAGAAACACGCGGGCCGCGATCGCCGCAAAGATCTGGACATCTCATTGTGTGAACTCCCGGCCTGTTAGCCGCGGGTCAAGCCGACGCGAAGCCACCGCCAGGCCACGGCATCCCCGGTGGACTCGCCTGCGATACCGTCGAGTGGTGCCGATCGACGGCGGTGCACTCGACTCGCCCGTGCACCCACTGAGCGCGATTCTCGAAGTAGGGCTCGAGGTGAACCGCGACGATGTCGTGCTGACGTCGGCCGACGGCTCGATGACCTGGCGCGAGCTTGACGAGGCAAGCACGGTGCTTGCGGCCGGCTACCTCGGCGTCGGCCTCCGGCGCGGCGACCGGGTGGCGTCGTTGATGCCCAATCGTCCGGCGCTCGTCGTCCACTACCTTGCGTGCTTCAAGGCTGGGCTCGTGGCAACGCCGCTCAACTACCGCTACGCGTCCCCCGAGATCGACCACGCCCTCGAGGTGAGCGGTGCCGCTGCGCTGGTCGCTCACGCCGAACGGGCCGATGATGTAGCCGCCAGCCGACTCGCCGCCGACCTGTCGTGCGGCGTGATTCGCTACGGCGACCCCGAGGCGGACGGTGCCACGTTCGAGTCGCTCTCGACAGGAGCGCATCCGCCCGCAGAACCTGAGCCGGTCGATCCGTCGGATCCCGCGGTCATCTTCTTCACGTCGGGCAGTACCGGGCCGGCGAAGGGAGTCACACACTCGTACGAGACGATTCGGTGGATGTGCGCGAGCGCAGCCGCCGCGCTGGAGTTGGTGCGCAGCGATGTGGTGATGCCGGCGTCGTCGATGTCCCACATCGGCGCGTTCGTGTGGACCTTCGCTTCTCTCTCGGTCGGGGCGCGTGTCGTGATCGCCCGGACGTTCGACGCTCACGAGATCTTCCCGCTCCTTCGGTCCGAGCGGCCCACCGTGCTCACGATGATCCCGGCGGCGCTGACAGCGTTGGTGCGCGAGCACGACGTCACCGCCACCGACTTCGAGTCGCTCCGTGTGTGCCGCGCGGCAGCCGACAAGGTGTCACTGGAGCTGCAGGAGGAGTTCGCACATCTCGTCGGGTTTCCGATCGACGAGGGTTACGGGATGACCGAGGTTGGCCTTGCGACCTTGAACCCCGTGTCGGGTGTCATCAAACGCGGCTCCATCGGCCGCCCCGTCCCGGGGTACAGCATCTCGATTCGCGACGAGGCCGGGGAAGAGGTGCCGGCAGAGACGATCGGCCGCGTTTGGATCAAGTCGCCGTTCGAAATGATCGGGTACTGGGGGAACCCGATCGCGACTGCCGAGATCATGAGAGATGACTGGCTCGACTCGGGCGATCTCGTCCACGCCGACGACGACGGCTACCTGTGGTTCTTCGGTCGCAAGAAACAGATCATCGTTCATGATGGGTCGAACATCAGCCCACTCGAAGTCGAGGGCGCCTTGGCCGAGCATCCCGGCGTCGCACTCGTCGGGGTGGTCGGTATTCACGATGCGGTGCACGGCGAGAACGTCCGGGCCTACGTCACGGTCAAGGCA
>JBKOZX010000342.1:0-6402 GCA_046726115.1 Actinomycetota bacterium
CGTCGGCACCGCTGGGGTCCTCGTAGAAGAGGGAGTGGTCACCGCCGGAGATGAACACGCCCTGGTCCGAGCCGATCATCACGCCCTGGGTGTGCGAGTTCCCTGCCAGGTACTTGTTGAGCATCCCGCGCCCGTCGCCCCGGAACTCCTGCACGAGCAGCCCGACGCCGGTGTGCTCACTCGCCGGCAACCCGGGCCGGGCTCGGTACGCGAGCGAGGTCACGCCGCCGGCCTTGCTGTCGAACCAGACCCCGTCCGGCGTCCGGAAGCCGCGGAGCGTCGGCACGACGACCGGCATCTGCACGCGCGCGGCGTCGAGCGTCGTCGGCACACCGAGAAGGAGCGGGCCACCGGTCGCGGGCGCGCGCGGCGGCCGGCCCTCGTGGATGCGCACGACGCCGATGTCGAGGAAGTCGGCGATGGCGGCGCGGGCGGGGGGTATCGCGACGGTCGCGGTGAGCACGACGCCGGCGACGAGCGCGACCGCGACACGCCGCCGCCGGTGCGTGTGCCGACGTGGCGGAGCGAACGGCGGTGGCGTCGTCAGCCGGGCGGTCACCTCCCCCGACAGGTCGCGGTCGCCGAGCCTGGCGTCGAGGTCGTGCGCGAACGCGCGGAGATCGGCTTCGAGGAGCAGCCGAGAGGAGCCGTCAGGCATGGTGCACCTCGCGGTCGAGATGGCGCTCGAGCCGGTCGAGCCCCCGAGACAGCCGTGATTTCACGGTGCCGCGCGCGATCCCCAGTATCTGCGCCGTCTCGTCTTCGCTGAGGTCGAGGAGATAGCGACACGCGACGACGTCCCGGTACCGGGGAGCGAGGGCGTCGAGCGCGGCGCGCACGGCGCCGGTGCGCCGGTTGGCGAGCGCCTCGTCCTCAGCCGAGGGCGCGGCACCGCCGGCGCCCTCGCGCTCACCGGATCGTCGAAGCGCCCGGGTCCACCGATTGGTCGAGCGGGTCTGGTTGCGCGCGACGTTGGCGACGATCGCGAGCAGCCAGGGCCGGAACGGCGCGCCCGGCCGGAAGCGGTGCAGGAAGCCGTACGCCCGCACAAACGCCTCCTGGGCGGCGTCGTCGGCCAGGCTCACGCCCGCGATCGCTGCGGCGGTGCGCCGGGCGTCCCGTTGGTACCGGCGCACCAGCTCGCCATACGCGTCCACGTCTCCCTGCTTCGCCCGCTCGATCAGCTCGGCGTCGTCCGTGGGCTCCTCCCCGCGCCAACCGCGTCACTGCATCTACACCACGGTAGGTGTCGAGGTTCCCACGAGGTCTCGAGCCTCGGGTGCGCGTCTTCGCGGCTGCACGAGATAGGCGACGAGCAGAGCGACGCCGAGCAACGGTGCCAGCAGCTGCGTCGTCGTCGTCAAGGTGTCCCCGACGACGCCGGGCGGCGGATGCTGGAAGATCTCGTAGGCGCCGACGAGCAGTGTTGCCTGGAGGGCGATGATGCGCGCCGCCGGTCGCTTGTGCTGGAGGGCCGCGCCGGGGAGCACCCACCCGAGGTACCCCGGCAGCACGTACGGCGCGGCCAGCAGGAACGCGGTCGGGCCGGCGATGCCGGCCTGGACCGGGTCATGCCTCGTCTGGCGCCAGAGGCACACGGTCACCACCGCCGCGGTCACGACCATCGCCGCCGTCGTCGAGGCCGACGGCAGTCCGAGGCGCGGGAGCGCATCCCAGACGGACACCTGGCTGATCTGCTTCGTGGCGTGCTCCAGCGGGCCGAACGCCGCCGTGCCTCCGGCGGCGACGTAAGCGACGGCGACGGTGACGAAGGTTGCGGCGGCGAAGATCACGGCGGTGCGCCGCCCCTTGTGGCGCCAGCTCCACATCGCCAG
This sequence comes from Actinomycetota bacterium, assembly GCA_046726115.1. GTDB lineage: Bacteria > Actinomycetota > Acidimicrobiia > IMCC26256 > JACDBD01 > JALZAA01. The sequence continues at coordinate 1,836 of JBKOZX010000342.1, forward strand.
ACCCGCGCCCGCGAGCAGACCGGTTGCTTTGATCGCCGTGGACACGCCGGTGATCAGCCCGGAGGCGCGCGGTTTCGCGCGTTCCACGAGCAGGATCGAGCCGAGGACCCCGAGTCCGATCAACGCATCGTTGCGGCCGCCGTTGACGAGCTCGAGCGCTACGACCGGGTGGAGCCCGAGCCAGGCGACTGCGGCGGGGGACCGGGTCCGCCGCCACACGAGGAGGAGGGCGGCAGCGACAGCGAGGGCCGCGGTCGCCTGGTAGAGGAACCGGGTGCGGGCAGCGGAGTCGCCGGCGAGGGGCGCGACCGCAGCCGAGAACCCGGTGAACGCCGGTCCGTACACGGAACCGGTGTTGCGCCAGATCGGCGAGACGAAGCGGAGCATCGGGTCGTCCGGATAGTCATCGGGGACGTGCCGATACGGGCTGGCGTGGTCGACGGCGACCATGCGGCCGTAGATCGCGTACGACCACAGGTCGCCCGACGCGCGAGGGCCGACCGTGACGGCCGCGCCGATCACCACGGCGATCGCGACGACCACGGCGCGCAGCGTCAACGACGGGCGTCGTGACTCGGCCGTGACCATCCACCAGTAGCTCCCGAGCGCCACGATCGTTGCGATCAGGGTGAACGTCAGCGGGAGTGGTCTCCGCGCCACCAGTGCCGCCACCGTCGCGACCGTGCAGACGACGAGCGCGACCGTCGCGTTCGTGTATCGGCCGGCGCGGGTCGGCGTGGTTCCAGGGTCGCGCCGGATGCGATTCCGAGGGGGCGACTCGACGGAAAGCGGCTGGTCGGGACGCACCCCGCCAGCATGCGGGCCGGGCGATGTGTCGAAGATGAGAACTTCGATGCGGTAGACCCGGGGTGAGCTACCGGTGGCTGACGTCTCCGTGGCACGGCGCCGCCGGTCGGTCGGGTCCGCGCACGTCGAAGTCGGGTGGCTCGGCGAAGCGGTAGAGCAGGATCGTGCCGCCGAGGTTCCCGACCGGGCAGTAGGCGCGCAGCCACCCGAGCACCGGGCGGAAGTACGCGGTGAGCGCGGTGGCGCTGACCGCGAGCCACCGGTTGCGCAACGCGTCCGGTTCACTGATCGCGACCACGCCCGGCTTGTCCGTCGGCGTGAACAGGGGCTGCGACCCGGGCACGTTGGGCACCGGCTCGAGCGGCCCGAAATACAGCACCATGGGCTTCTTGCCCTTCGCCCAATCCTCGAGCCGGTAGAGATCCTGGCCCCAGTCGAGGTTGGAGTCGGTGGCGACCTGGTAGCCGGGACGGAACGGCGGCGCCGTCCAGGCGAGCGAGTGCGGCTGGGACTGCCACAGGAAGACGAGCTGCGCGGCCGCGAGCACGGCGAGCAGCACCTTGCCCCAGGTGCGTCGGGCAATCACGACGAGGGGAGAGGCGGCGACGAGCCCGAGCGCGATCACGGGCAGCAGGTAGCGCACCCCAACCGGCTCGGGGTAGGGGAGCAAAATCGCGGTCAGGACTACCGCGAGTGGAACGAGCGCGACGGCCGCGCGTCGTCGGTTGGCGCGGTCCACCGTGCGCCAGCACACCAACCCGACGACGATCGCGGCGAGCACCGTGAACGGGAGCTTCACGACGAGGCTGCCCGGCCAGTACCACCAGTTCGCGCCCCACCACGCGTCACCGAAGAGGAAGCCGGGTGTCTTCTGCGTGCTGAAGCGGGCCGTGTCGTAGATCCCGGTGTCGTACTCCTCGGGCCACGGCACGAACCGAGCGACGCTGGTGACGAACGGTGCGTGGTCGACCTTCGGGAGCGGGTCCACGTGCGCGTAGTCCGGTACGGGTGAGACGGCGCGCATCCCGATCCAGAGCGCTGCCCACGCGACGACGAGCACGAGGGCGCCGCGCAACAGCCCCGCCGTCAAGCGCGGCCAGGAGCACAGGACCACGACGGCGGCGACGATCGGTACCGCCGCCAGACCGGTGATGCGCACGAGCAGCATCCCCCCGCACGCGAGGCCGACGATCACGGCGTTCAGCCACGTTCGGGCGCGCAGGTACCGCAGCACGGCGAGCGCGGCGAGCACGACCGCGAGCGTGAACGCCACGTCGTTGCCGTCGACGTGGCCGATCCCGACAACGAACGGTGTCGTGAGCCACAGACCCCCGGCGAGGAGCCCGGCGGCCCGCCCGAACAGGCTCGCCGCGAGCGCGTAGAGCGCCCACCCCGTGCCGACGGCAATGGCCAGCGGCACCAGTCGGGAGAGGAACGTGACCCGCTGCAGCTTTCCTGCGTCCGCCTGGGCCTGGAGGAACTCGTCCGGATAGGTGAAGCCGTCCCCCTGCCGCCAGCTCTTGTCGTGGGGGACGACGGGCTGGCCGGCGAGGGCGGGCAGCGCCGCGAGCACCTTGGGCAGGGGCGGGTGCTCGGCCATGAAGCGCAGCTGGTGGTCCGTGAGCGCGGTCACGCCCCCGGCGAGGTGGTACTTCTCGTCGTAGGTCGGCGAGTCGCGCCACGCCTGCACGAGGCCCAGGGCGAGGAACTGCACCGACAGCAGGGCGAGCACCACGAACGCCACGCGCCGGCTGACCGTGAGGAGCGGGCCTTGTTCGGGCGGGCGCTCCGGCACGGCCGCACGTTATCGACGCGGGGTGTCGGCGGGGCAGTTCTCGGAGGGATGGTCGAACTATGACGACGCCAGCTGGTGCCCGGGCTGTGTTGAGCGCCGACTCCGGCCCGCACGCGTGACGCGGAGCTCCTGACCTCTAGGCCGGTGGACCGGGGACCGGCCCAGAGGAGCGCAGGAGCGTCGCTCGTGTCAGGGTCGGTGGCTCCGACCCTCGCTGCTGGTGCCAGTGGTGGGCGGGGGCGGGGTCCCGTTGGTCGCCGGGTTGCTGTGCTCGCTGCCCTGGCCGTTCTCAGCTCCGCCCGACGCCGAGCTCGGAGGCGTGCCACCGCCCGGGGTGGCGTCGGCGCAGAACGAAGGGATGTTCGCGGCGCCCCCGGCGGCGGTCGCCAGTGCCTGGAACGCGGTTGAGTCGGCTTTGTTGCCGTCGGTCGTCCCTTGTCCGGACGCGTACGCGGTGCACAGCCCGAACTTCGCCGGCCCGGTCGCGTCCGGGCCCTGAGCGTTCGACGTGCCGCCGGCGCCCGCCGGAGTCGTGTCGTCGACCGCGGGCGTGGTCGAGGTCGTGGGGGCGCCGGTCGTGGTGGTCGTGTGCGGGTGATCGCCGGCGGCGGTAGGCAGAGAACCCGTCGACGCGGCGACCGCGACGCCACCGAGTGCGGCGATCGCGGCGGCGGCGAGAACGGTCAGCTTGGCATAGCGATGCCGAAACACAGAGGACCTCCTGGGAGCACGGCTGCCCGGCCTGCCCACCGTGGAGAACGCTGCCGGACCCCGGCGCGTTACAGCGCGTTACGGCCGGTGGCTGTGCGGGTCGGTCTGCCCGGATGGTCCGCTCGGCTGAGGTCCGATCCCGCCGCCCTTCGCGGTGGTCGGGGGGGCGCCGCCGCCCCCGGCTCCATCGAGGCCGCCCTGTCTGTCGGCAGGAGGCCCTGCCGGCAAGGGAACAGGGACCTTGGCGCCGTTGGGGGCCGGGCTCGACGACACCGAATCGCTCGTCGTCGGCGGCGGGCCGGCGGTCGTGGCCGGGACGCTGTGATCAGGAGACTGCTCGTCGCCGGCCGGGATCGAGATCCCCACCTTTTCCAGGAGGGTGGAGGCGGCGCCTTGCGCCGACTCGGGGAGAGCGCCCGCGACGGCCAGCCCGCTCGTGATGGCGAGCGCGGACGCAACGGCCGCCACCGCCGCCAGCTTGACGAGGCGTGAACGGGGGCGTCGGGAGCGCGGCGCGGAACGGTCGCGTCGTGCCAGCACGACCGCAGACGCGATGTGCTCGACCGCCACCGGCGCGTCGTCCAGCTCCGTGCTGTCCGGGGGTCCTCGCAGCGCGCCCAGTGTTGTCGCGACGCCGCGGTATTCGGGCGGCGCGTCAGCGGCGTCGACCGAGCCGGCCAGGAGCCGCTCGGCCGTGCTCGTGTCGAGCGCGAACCGGTCCATGTCGCGTGGGAAACCGCTCGGCGCTGTCATCGCGTTACATCCCGACGTTCGGGTGTCTGTTCGGCGAGGTGCTCAGCCAGACGGCGAAGCCCACGATGCTGAAGGACGCGTACGTTCCCCGGTTGCTTGCCGACGATCGCCGCGACCTCCGCCACATCGAGCCCGCCGAGCACACGGAGCAGGATCACCTCGGCCTGGTCTCGGGGTAAGCAGCCGCGAACCAGCGCCACCGCGGCGTCGGCTCTCATCGCGTCGACGGCGGTCGCGGCCGGGTCGTCATCGGCGGGCCGCTCGACGAGCATGTCGGGCGTCACCGTCACGCTGCGTCGCCGCGACTCACTCCGCCGCCAGTCGATGAGGCGGTTCCGAGCGATCGTGAACATCCACGCCCGGAAGTGTGGGTCGCCACCCCGGAACTTGCCGATGTCGCGTGCGGCCGCGAGCCAGGTCTCGGCCTCGACATCCTCGGCTGCCGCCGGGTCGAGCCCGCGGAGGAATCGCAGCAGTCGCGGATGCAGCTCGTGCCAGAGC